>CAYUYD010000006.1:0-23386 GCA_964449105.1 uncultured Planctomycetaceae bacterium
CGAACAGTACCAAGAACCAGATAATCATTGCCGGCTAAGTCCGGACAGTGTTGTCCAAAGAATTGTGAAAGTTGCTCCTCGATTTCATCCTGATGCGCAATAATAAACTCACAGCGGGGGCAATAACGACATGTCTTGCCAAGCGAAAGAGGCCCCCAGCCATCAACGTGTACAAATAGGGGGAACTTTCGCGTGTTCGTTGGGCGCTTGCACTTCGGGCACTTGCTGAAGCGAATATCTCTATATGGATTCAGCGCAAATGAGTAACGTGGCGGTAGATTGCCGACTTGTTCAGGCCTCTTTCTCGACATAAAATCCCTGCGCCTAACGACCAATCCGGCTTTCCTTGCCCTTTCCTTGGATTAAGAATAAGAAAAGGCGGGTCTTACTTCTCCAAAATTCTAATCTGCGATGCTGCGAGAGAACCCTTCTTCATAGCCGATAATAGCGCGTCCCACGTTACGCTCTCGCCATCTATTTCTACCACAAGATTTTCGGATGCACTTGTTAGCGGCCAGCCGAAAAAACATTCAGCCACGAAGACCCATGTGCTAAGTCTGGTTCCTGATTTTTGTACAGGATCATCTTAGTATAATTCGGACCGTGCAAATTCAAGAGGAAGACTCGTTTGTCGTCTTGCTATTAAATCCTTTACACTGGTTGCCGTTGCCTTTGGATAAGTGAATGGATAGAACCTTTCTACTTCCAAAAGTTCGTTTAGGGCATCGCCTGATATTGCTACGATTTCGGGGCTGAAGTGCACTTTCATTTTCGCCACTACATTGCCTGTCTCTGAAGTCACAACAGAATAATAGGTGGCGTCATGCCACCTCCGCCCGTGCTCAACCGTAAAACTATGAGGATTGTACTCTCCAAAGACATCCGATCCTGGTACCATTGCCCATTGAGTACCAAGTTCGGTCCTATTGAAGGTCCGAACTGCTGCAGGTTGGCAGCCGAACATCTGGCATGAGCCTATGATGAGCCAACTTACAGTGGCAACTTTTGACGGACTCAATATCCGATTCATTAGGCCGCTCTTTTCTTCCCGTAATAGGATTAAGGTAACGGAGCACTTATCCTTGGCTACTGGCTACTCCGCGAAGCGGACGCCGACGGGCATGTGGCCGATGTCAATCATCTTTTTGCGGTCCACGCGGACGATTGTGGCATCGACAGGCTGCTCGCTCAGCCCGGCGAATTCAGGTCTGCTGTGGCTGCCGAGGGTTACACGTATTGGCTGGCCCGGCGATACCGGCGTTCCGACGGGAACGTACATCAACATCCCTCCGAAGGAAACATCGACGCTCCGTGCGGGATATTCGCGCCGGGTGGGGCCGTGGTAGAATTGCACCGTTATCGCAAGAGGATGCCGGCTATGCTTTCGGCGATCTGCCGATGTCTGCTGAACCATTAGTCCATGCCCTCAATCGAAAAACCCCGACAGGCGGATTCTACACGACACACTCCCCCACCGCCAGTGTTGCAAGATAATAATTTTGGCTACGGAAACAAATATAGCAGGATTATAGGGATTACAGGATTACAGGGATTTTTTCTTAGAACCCCTAACAGAAAGAGGCCACAGAGGCGCAGAGAACACAGAGAGCAAATAAATCAAAAAAAGATTTTTGTTTATGTTCTCCTACAATTTTTTCCTCTGTGTTCTCTGCGCCTCTGTGGCCCATTTTGTCAGGTGCTTTTACTTTTTTTAAATCCCCGTAATCTTAAAATCCCTATAATCCCGCTCTCTTTAACGTTATTGTAAGTACCCGGACCGGCTGGTGCGGCCATGGAGAAAACGATGTCAGATGCAAAAATTCGTCGAGTAGGCGTATTGACCGGAGGCGGGGACTGCCCCGGCCTGAACGCCGTTATCCGAGGCGTCGCAAAGACCGGAATTTTCAAGTTCGGAATGGAGGTCTTCGGTATCGAGGACGGGTTTCTCGGATTGATTGAGGACCGCATCCGCCGGCTGGAGGTCTCGGAAGTTTCGGGCATCCTGACGACCGGAGGGACGATACTGGGCGCTTCCAACAAGGCCAATCCCTCCAGGTTCAAGGTGTTCGAGAACGGCAAGTGGATCGAGAAGGACGTAACCGACCGTGTGCTCGACAACTGCCGGAAGCATAAACTCGACGCCCTTGTCGTCGTCGGCGGCGACGGGACAATGGCCGGGGCGGCCAAACTTGTCGAGCGCGGCATCAGGATCGTCGGCGTGCCCAAGACGATCGACAACGACCTTCCCGGCACGGAGATAACATTCGGACACGACACAGCGGTGGCTACCGGTTCGGACGCGCTGGACAAGGTTCACACCACAGCCTCCAGCCATCACCGCGTTATGGTGGTCGAACTGATGGGACGATACGCCGGCTGGCTTGCGCTGCGGAGCGGTCTTGCCAGCGGCGCCGACGGAATCCTCATTCCGGAGATACCCTTCAAACTGGACGTAGTGGCCGAGGCCTGTATCCGCCGCAGCAGGCACGGCAAGCGTTTCACGCTCATCGCCGCCGGCGAGGGCGCTTACCCCGCCGGGGGAGAGATGATCATCGACCACGTGGACGAATCCAGCCCCGAGCCGATCCGACTTGGCGGGGTGGCGAAATACGTCGCCGACGAGATCGAAAAACGCACCGGTCTGGAAAGCCGGGCCATCGTGCTGGGACACATACAGCGAGGCGGAACGCCGACCGCCTTCGACCGCATCCTTGCGACCACGCTGGCCCATCACGCCATGGAACTCCTGGCGGCAGGGAGATTCGGAGAACTTGTCGTCGTCAGTGGCGGAAAGATCGACTCGGTCCGAATAGACTCCATCGCGGGAAAAATACGCACGGTCCCGCCCGACGACCCGCTGATGCTGTCCGCCCGCGCCGTGGGAACCTGCTTTGGTGATATAATCGAACCGTGGTAACCCAAGCCGATAAACACATTCCGGTATCGCAAATACTGTCGGCGGCAATCGTCATCGGTCTGGCGTGCGCGCCGGCTTGGAGCGAGGATCAGCCGCTAGAAAAATCCCTTCAGGCCGTTGTCGCCGGATACCGGGCGGCCAGCGGTTCATCCGTCGGACTTCATGTTATCAACCTCGCCGACGGCGCCACCATGTGCGACATCAGCGCCGAGAAGCCCATGATCCCCGCCAGCAACCAGAAAATCCTCACATCGGCTGTGGCGCTGAAGCGGCTGGGGGCGGATTTCAGGTTTTGCACGAAACTGTCCGCATCCGGCGAAAACCTGATTGTAACAGGCGACGGCGACCCGACCACCGGAGACGCCCGCCTCGCCGGGGCGCAGAACGAAACCATCTACGCGACGTTCGATAAGTGGGCGGAAACGCTCAAGAAAAAAGGTTTCCGGCAGATCGGCGATCTTACCGTCCGCGCGGGCGTTTTCAGCGAACCTTACGTCCACCCCGACTGGCCCGCCAGTCAGCGTCAGAGATGGTACTCGGCGCCGGTGGCGGGAGCGAACTTCAACAACAACTGCCTGGATATCGGTTTTGTGGTGCGCGACAAGCGTATCTTGCCGCTGATGGCGCCGACCAGCCGGTTCCTCCGGGTGGACAGTCTCGTGCAGGTCGGCAAGCGGCACCTGTGGCACTGCCGGTTCGACCGGACAGGCACGCAGGTGAAACTCTCCGGAACGGTTACAGGCGGCACGTCCGGCCTGCTGTCGGTGGCGGTTCCGAATCCGCCGGCGCTTTTCGCCGCCGTACTGGCCGACAGGCTCACACAGGCAGGAATTACCGTCAAAGGCAGGATCGCCGTATCCAACGATTGGCCCGGAGCGGAAAAGGACCTGCGCCTGATTGCGACGGCGGAGACGCCGCTGGCGTCGGCCATGCTGCGAGCCAACAAGCAGAGCCTCAACATGATGGCGGAGTGCATCTTCCTTCGCAGCGCGGCGACCGACGGAAAGGCTGCCACCTGGGAAAAGGCCGCCGAGGCGGCACGGAAAACGCTTCTGGACGATTACGGGTTGAAGGGCGACCAGTTCACCATAGCCGACGGTTCCGGCTATAGCCGGCGAAACCTCGCATCGGCGGCGACCTTGACGGCGCTGCTGCGAAAATTGTCCGACCAGGAGCAGTTCGTTCGTTCACTGGCGGTGGCGGGTGTGGACGGTTCAATGAGGCGCAGACTCGCCGGCCCATGCAGGGAAAGGGTGCTTGGCAAGACCGGTTCGCTTGCCGGCGTCAGCGCATTGAGCGGCTATATCACCGACCGAGCCGGAGCGCCGAAACTGGCCTTCAGCATCATCGTCAACGGTCGAACCGACGGAAAGGGTTTCAGCGCAAAGCGGCTGGAGCAGGACATCTGTGAGATGCTCATCCGCACCGTCGATGCGCCAAAAGATTAGCAGGGATATAGGGGATGCAGGGGATAAAATCTTTTTCTCTTTGTTTTTTCTTAAACTTCTATCACCTGTATCCCCTGCATCCCTGCTAGATTTTTTGGCTACTGGAGTTCGCCGACGATCTCCGAAACGAGGTCCTTGACCGTTACCAGTCCGACGTGCTTGCCGGTCCGCGAGACGACCAGCCCCATCATCTCCCGCCGCTGCTGCATTCGCACAAGCGCCTCGGTAACTCCGAGATGTTCGCCCAGCGTCAGCGGCGGGGTTATGTGCGCCGCCGGATTCGAACCGCTATTATCCAGCAAAACGTCATAAGCGTTCAGCACGCCGACGATGTTGTCCCTTCCGCCGCCTGCCCCGTTGGGGGAATAAACGCCGAATCGCGGATGCCCGTGCAGGCGCAGCAGTTCGCGGACCCGCTCGACCGAGGCCGACGCTTCAACAAGCACCGCCTTATCCAGAGGAATCATAACGTCGCGCATTTTGACGCGCGAGATATTGACGATGCGTTCCGCCATGGCGGATTGCGTATGCGTCAGTGCGCCGCTGGCCCGACCTTCGGCCAGGATGCCCGTTACATGCCGGCTGGTAAGGAGCGGCATCTCCTGTGGTCTCCATCGTCGGCCTACAAGTTTCGTTACCGACCACATCAAGCCGCGAATCATGCCCGTAAGTCCCAAGGCCGAGAATACCCACAGGGAGAAACCCAGAAAACCTGAAAAGGCATAGACGAGGGTCTCGCCGTGGCGATGGAAGAGGTTCTTGGGCAGCAGTTCGCAGAAGATGAAGATCACCGGCGTCAGGATCGCCACGGAGTACCAGTCGGCGTGCATCCACCCGTGTTGAGTCAATATCACCACCATACCGGCGGAGGCAAGGTAATTTGCAAAGTTGTTCCCGACAAGCAGGGCGACAAGCGCCTTTCCGGGACGGTGCTGGATGGTCAACAGCCGGCGAGCCGACCGGCTGCCGGACTCGGCGCGAAGGTCCAGGCGGATCTTGTTGACCACGTAACAGCCTGTTTCCATTCCGCTGTAAAGGAACGACAGGACCATTCCGACCAGCAGCATCGCCCACCCGGCGGCGAGGACCATGTATGCCGAGGCAATCATTCCCCGCCCTCCCGCAACTGCACCCGAAGCAGCGCGATACGCCTTCGCTGCATCGTCTCGACCGTAAAGGTTACGTTGCGATACTCCGTTTGGTCGCCGACGCTCGGAATGTGCCCCAGCAGCGACACTACGAACCCGCCGACGGTATTGAAGTGAACGCCGGTCAGGTCGGTTGGAAAGGCGTCGGTCCATTCGTGAATCGGAAGGTCGGCATCGACAAGCCACTCACCACCCCCCACCTGCCGGACGGCAGGTTCATGCCGGCGGTCCATGCCCTCGGTAATCTCCCCGACAATTTCCTCCAGGACGTCTTCAAGCGTTACAAGCCCCGCCGTTCCGCCGTACTCATCAACCACAACGGCCAGTTGGCTCTTCGTCGAGCGAAAATGAACCAGCAGCCGCTCGAGCGGGGCGGATTCAGGAACGAACCTGACCGTATCGGCGGCCTTACGCAGGCCCCTGCCTGAATCGACCAGCAGATGCTTGACGTGCACCACGCCGACGATGTGGTCGAGGTCGCCCTCATATATCGGCACACGAGTAATGCGTTTTTTGCGAACCAGTTCGAGCAGTTCGTCGGCTGACGAGTTCACGTCGCAGGCGACGATGTCCACGCGAGGGGTCATGATGTCGCGGGCCTTCAGGTCCGTCAGCTCCAGAACTTCCTGGAGCAATTCACCCTCGTCGGCGCTGATCAGTCCTCGCTTCTGCGAAAGGTTCAGCAGGGCGCTCATTTCGTCTGCGGCGAGGTTGCTTCGCCTGTTTCCCGCCGGCGCCAGCAGGCGGGTCAGCGGATTAATCAGCCCGACCAGCAGTACGCGCCGGATTGGTTTCAGGACACGGTTCAGGACCGCCAGGATCGGCGCTGCCGGAGGGGCCAGATGCCATGCCCAGATGTGGGCAAGCGTTTTGGGGATAATCTCGGCTGTAATTACTATTGCGATGAACGTTACGACCGCCAGTGCGATCGCCCAGAACTCGCCGCCGTGAACCTGTGAACGCACGTTTATAATCAGTATCGTCGAGACGACGAAGTAGAGGATGTGGACTACGTTGGTTCCCAGCAGGACCGTGGTCAGCACGCTTCCGGGGTTTTGCATAAGCGAGGCCGCCAGTTTGGCGGACCGGCGTGAATCCTGGCCTAGTCGGTGCAATTGACTTCGGGAAAGACTGAAAAGGGCTGTTTCCACCCCGGCGAAATAGGCAGACGCCACAAGAAGCAGACACAGCAAGCCCACCTGCCAGACCTGCTCAACGAGAAATTCTCCGATAGTCATCGGCTCATCTCATCCAGTACGTCGGCGAGAGCATATAGTTATCATGTCCGCAGACGATTACATCGGCGATTTCGATAAGGTCGGTAAGGCTTTCCATTGCCGCTTCGGTATCGGAAGCGCCGCTCCAGATTCGCCCCGCCAAAACGTGATCGGCTGTCATCGCCGCATCGCCTGCCACCACGACTGTACGAACAGGCCCGGCCAGAAGCAGACCGGCTGAACCGACGGACGCGCCTCGCAGCGGATATAAATGAACCGCGGAAGTGAATTTTTCCGGCGCTGCCTCGAACCGCCCCACCGTTTTAATGTCCGCCGATAAGGCCGACTCTATCTCACTGTCCAGCCGCTCCGATGATTCCTTCATCCCCTCCAGGTGCCGGCGATATGCCGACAGTTCAGCCTCATCGCACGTCCACCGGGCGTTTTCAAACGCCTTTATCCCCCGCCGGTGTGTCGGTCGCAGCGTCGTGCAAAATATGTCGGTGATGCTGCCGGGCTTCAGGCCGGTGCGCTCGAACAAACGCGCCTCCAGCGCCGCTGCCGGAAGAGACGGATCCACGAGGATCAACCGCTCACCGTCGCGGACCAGCGTCGATGTCGCATGAGCCGTCCGCACCCCAGGCCCTTCAGACCAGAACGGATTGCTCGAAAGCGCACCTATACTGACAACTGTGAACTCAACACTCATCGCTTACCATCCTACATGTCTGACCACTTCATCCACAACGGTTTCGACAGCCGCGTCCTCTGCTGCGTCAATCCAATGAATGTCCTTGAACCGCCGGAACCACGTCCGCTGGCGCTTTGCGAATTGGCGCGTGTTTATCTTTATCTGCTCGACGGCCTCGTCGAGGCTGCATTTGCCTTTGAGGTGCTCGATCATCTCGGCGTATCCCAGCGCCTGGGCAGCCTGTTGCGACAGGCCTGCAGGTTCGGAAAGCAGCGCCGCCACTTCATCCCGCAGACCTTGGTCAATCATCCGTTTGACACGAGCGTTTATCCGCCTGTTCGTATCTTCCCTGCTCCGCCGCAGACCGATGAAAACGCAGTCGTATCGCCGCGCGGGCTTATCCCACTGCTTCTGGAGCCTGCTTATCGGTTCGCCTGTCAACGAATAAATCTCCAGGGCGCGGAAGATACGCTTCTCGTCGTTGGGATGGATTCGACCGGCGGCCTCCGGATCGATCCGGACCAATTCATCGTGCAGGGCCGGCAGACCTTCGGCGGCGGCGCGGCGCTTCAGTTCGTCGCGAATCTCCGCATCCGCGCCCGGACCTTCGAAAAGACCGTCCGAAAGCGCCTTGACGTACAGGGCTGTGCCTCCGACGGCCAGGACAACGTCGCCGGCTGCGACTATCTCGCCAACTGCCCGGTCGGCAAACTCGAGGTAGCGGGCTACGCTGAAAGATTCGCTCGGCTCGACAATGTCTATGCAGTGATGCGGGATTTCCGCCCGCTCTGCCATGCCCGGCTTGCCCGTGCCGATGTCCATTCGGCGATAGACCTTCATCGAATCGACGCTGACGATCTGCCCGCCAATCCGGCGGGCCAGCACCCGCCCGGCAGCGCCCTTGCCGGAGGCTGTGCAACCCAGTATGAAACAGATACGAACCATCGAAGGCGATTCTGGAGTATCCACGGCGAATCTGTCAAGACGCTGTGAAAGATTAGCAGGGATACAGAGGATACGGGGGATAAAAATCTTTTTTTGTTTTTCTTCTTTATTTAATTCTTATCCCGTGCATCCCCTGCATCCCTGCTAATTTTTTGTTACGATGAAAACCGGCCACGCCATCCATACATTTGACAAACTGCTGTTTCAGGAATATCTTCCCTACATATGAATACCAAAGGCGATATTTCGGTAATTAGAGATGATAGCGGTCGGGTTGTCGGTGTTTCCGGGCCTGGGCTGGTGGACCTGCAGATCAACGGCTACGCCGGAGTGAGTTTTAACAACCCCGTCGCGGATATCACCGTCGAAACACTCCTGCCTGCGTTTGAGAAGATGCGCCGCAGAGGCGTTGTTGCGATCCTGGCGACGATAGGGACCGCTCCGGTCGGCGACATAATCGCCCGCGTCCGCCACATCACCCAACTTCGTGAGAAGAACGAATTGCTCAATTCCATGATTGTCGGGTTTCACATCGAGGGGCCTATGATTAGCGCCGAAGAAGGCCCGCGAGGGGCGCATGAAGCGGAATACGTCATTACCCCAAACGATGCGCCGGGATTCCTGGACGACCTCCAGGACGCTTCCGGTGGGACGGTTCGCATCTTTACGCTTGCGCCGGAGTTGCCCGGCGCGATGGAATTTATCGCCAAGGCCGATGCCGCCGGTATCGTCGTGTCGCTGGGTCATCACAACGCCGACGCCGAGACAATCGACCGTGCGGTCAAGGCGGGGGCGAAGATGTGCACGCACCTGGGCAACGGTTCACACGCGATGCTGCCCCGCCTGGATAACTACATCCAGCATCAACTGGCCGACGACCGTCTTGCAGCCGGTTTTGTCGCCGACGGACATCATATGCCCTTCCCGACGCTGAAAAACTTTATCCGCGCCAAGACGCCGCGGCGGAGCGTGCTGGTAACGGATGCTGTCATAGCAGCAGACATGCCGCCGGGGTACACTTTCGGCCACGGCCGGCAAGCCCGCAAGGTCGATCCGGACGGAGCGGTCCGCCTTCCGGGAACGCCCTACCTGGCCGGTTCGGCGCTGACGCTCGACATGGCGGTTATAAACACAGCCGGGAACTGCGATGTGCCGTTCGAGACCGCATGGGAAATGGCTTCGACCCATCCGGCAGAACTTGTAGGCCTGCCGAAACCGGCGAGGATCGAAGTGGACGTTACCGACAGCGGATTCGTCAGGCATTAGATGGGAAAAAGTCAGGATCGAAGTTCTGCGCTAAGTTGTCCGGTCATGGCTTCGACAACCTGGGCGACCATCTCATCGACCTGCTCGCTCCGGAGCGTCCCGTCGTCCGAACGATAGGTCAGCGAGACGGTTACGGATTTTTTCCCAGCCGGGACCTGCCTGCCGCGATACGTCCCGACGTATCGAAGCGATTCACGCATTGGCTGGTCGGTCGAATCTATCACGCCGGTCAATTCGTGCCAGGTAACGGCTTCATCCACAACCAGCGAAAGGTCGCGTCCGACGGCGGGGAACCTCGGCAGCGGCCTGTAGGACCTTTCGGCTCCGGCGTAGCCCGTCAGCATATCGAAATTGATCATCGCTGCGGCGTGCGGCTTTTCCAGACCGAAGTAGTCCATCGCTGCGGCGGAAACCATTCCGATTAATCCGATGCGCCGTCCATCGAGATGGATTTCCGCGGCCTGGCCTTCGGCAAAACCCGCCACAGGCCCGGGAACGACCTCCAAACTCGCCGCCGGCGCTGAACGGTTTATTACCGCCTCCAGAGCGCCTCGCAGGTGCGGCAGGTCGCGTTGTGTAACCATTCCGAGGGCGGTGTATTCATCCGGCAGGTCGCCGGACTCGCGTCGTTCGACCTTGCTCGCGACGGGCGGCGGGAAGACCGCAGCCAATTCATACAGGCTAACGTCGCCGTTTCCGACGTCGTGGTTGGTCTTGCACACCCGCAGCAGCGAACCGATCAGCGTTGGCCGGAGCATGTTATTCGTTCGCCGGACGGCTGCATCGACGTGCAGGCCAGTCTCGAAGCCGAAAAGGGCGGCGGCTTCGTCGTCGGTGAAGGTGTAGGTAATGGCCTCGTCGAACCCCGCAGCCGACAGGACGCCGCGGACGTCCCGCTGGAAACACTCGAACCCGCCGGCGCCAGCTACCGGATGCGTTACCTCGTCGTGGACGGGTATCTTGTCGTAACCATGCAGGCGGGCGACTTCCTCTATCAGGTCGATCTCGCGCGGCAGGTCAGCCCGCCAAGCTGGAATCCGACAGACAACTTTGCCTTTTTGAAGTTTGCCCGACAGACCGAGGCGATTGAGAATCTCCGCCTGCGCCGCATCGCCAATCTCGACGCCGAGCAGCGACCGGCAGCGGTCGGTCCGCATGGCCACTTTCGGCGGCTCGTAGGGGTCGGCCCAGACGTCGATGATGCCGGAGGCAAGTTCGCCGCCGGCAGTCCGGAGCAGCAACTGACACGCACGTAACGAAGCAGCCTCGACGGCGACCGGGTCCACACCCCGCTCAAACCGGTAGGATGACTCGCTCATCAGAGACAGGGCGCGGGCTGCCTTGCGAATGGTCAGCGGGTCGAATCGGGCGCTTTCAAGGAGAACGTCGGTCGTCTCCGGACCGACCTCGCTTTCAAGCCCGCCCATGATACCGGCCACAGCGACGGGGCTTTCGGCGTCGGCGATGACGAGCATTTCTTCGGTCAGCGTGCAGCGCGTCCCGTCGATACTGACGATCTGCTCGCCGGGCAGACCACGGCGGACGATAATTCGCCCGCCGGACAGACGCTTCTGGTCGAATGCGTGCAGCGGCTGACCGTACTCCATCAGGACGTAGTTGGTAACATCGACGACGTTGTTAATCCCCCGCATTCCGACGGCTTCGAGACGCTCGACCATCCACGACGGCGACGGGGCGACCTTTACGCCGCGGATAATCCGCGCGGTGTAGCGCGGGCATAGGTCAGGCGCGAGCACTTCGACGCCGGTCAGTTTCGCAACGCCCGTCGCGCCGACCGGCACAGCCGACAGGTCGGGCAGTTTCAACTCCAGGCCAAGCGCAGCCGCCGCCTCCCGCGCCACGCCGATATGACCCAGACAATCGGGGCGGTTGGAAGTAACCTCCAGGTCCAGAACTATGTCCGTGTCCGTCTCGTCGATGGACTCGCAGCACAGCCCGATGCGCGTAAAGACCTCGGCCAATTCGCCCGCCGGCAAGGCCGATACGTCAACGTAATCCGTCAGCCAGTTCAGTGATACCTTCATAGGAAACGCTCTCGCCCAAAAGTCCCGGAAAAGGGTATCGTACCGAACCGCCCGGGCGAGTCAAATCCTATGTTGGAATCGGTTACTGTCCCGCCGGCAAATCAGGATACGCCGCGGCGAATTCCTTCGCGCAGAACTTGTCGGCTACGAAGAAATACTTGAACGGCTTGCCCTTCGAGGTCTGGATTATCGCATAAATCACATACGCCAGGTTGCCCAGCGCTACCAGCCAAACAAAACACATACCCAGGAGGAATAATGGGCGGGCCACAAAGGCAAAAAGGACAGCAATGATATACAAGCCGATAAACACGACCGTAACGGCCAGCGCCCAGCAAAACGCCTGCTTGCCATGATACGCGGCGTACTTATCCTCATCCTTCTTCACCAGCCAGATAATCAGCGGACCAATGAACCCAGTAAAGATCATCAGCAGATGGGCCAGCCAACCCATCGTATAGTCCCGCTTGGCGGGCGGAGGGGCCTGAGGCTGCGGAACGGGTGAAACTTCCGGTGGTTTTGATTCGTCTGTCATGGTTCGATCCTTTCATGTTGTAACGACACCAATGGCGAACTGAACTTGCCCTGAAACTCTTTCGACATGCTATATAGAAGTATCGGCTTACCCGCCGACATATGTCAAATGCTAAATATAAAACGCCGAATCCCCGATCCCTAATCCCTGCCTGCCGAGAGGTCGCGGCTCGTAAGACAAATTGACAAAAAGCGTTTCTGCGGGTCTATTATTGCGACGTGAAAGGAGTTTCGCCATCAATCAGACCGCATCGAGCGACGCCGCCGCTGATTCCGACGAGGACTGTTTTTTCGTTCTTTTTCATCGGGGCTATTGTACTATTTGCCTGCCTGCCTTTTCAGGGTAACTTGCGGAAAAGGCATCCGCACGGGAAAGACGGCGCAACTGTACCAAAGGCCCACTGGTCAAAGGAAACACGATGTCGGATTTTTTTTCTGATCTTCATTCCAACCAATACCTATGGATTGTCCTTCTTACGTTCGTGCCGGCATTGGAACTCCGGGCCAGTATTCCCTACGGCATCCTCGTGGCAAAACTTCCGTGGTTCGTGGTTTTCCCCGTTGCGGTAGTGTCCAATATCGCGCTCGGGCCGATTATTTATCTCCTGCTGAATCGACTTCTTCACGTTCTGCTGCGAATTCGGATAGTGAATCGGCTCTGGGACCACATGATTGTCAGGACGCAGAAGAAGATTCATCCACTCGTTGAAAAATACGGGGTCCTGGGTTTGAGCATCTTTATAGGCATTCCCCTTCCCGGGTCGGGCGTGTACAGCGGTGCCGTCGGCGGGTATCTGCTGGGGTTCACGAAGCGGGAGTTCTATATTTCCACGGTTCTCGGAGTGTTGATCGCGGCGATAGTGGTTACGATCGTCGTAATGACCGGATCGGGCGCGTTGGGCCTGTTCGTCAAGAATGTATAAAATACGAAAAACAAATACGGGAACAGGTTTTCCGGGCTTTCGGCAAGTTGATCTACGACGCCGGTTTGCCGTTCGGCGATTTTTCTTCCTCGCCGTTGGTCTTCGGTTTTTCCTGCGAGGGGTATTTGACGCGGAGGTGGTACATTCCGCAGAGGCTCTTGACCAGCGACGTTTCGATTACGTGGACCTCCCGCAGCGTCAATTCGCATTCATCCAGTTGCCCGTCCATAAGCCGCTTGGATATAACGAAGTGCACCTGCGTTTCGATTCGCCCTGCGGTCGGTTCGGGCGCGGCTCGGATGGACGACTCTGCCGCATCGGCCAGCATTAGAATGGCTGCCTCTTTCATTCCCGGCTTCGGGCCTGGATATCGGAACTCCACTTCGTCGGGCGCGCTTTCGCCGTTGCCGGCTCGCTGCTCGGCTGCGGCGCGGTAGAAATACTCCACCAGCGTCGTTCCGTGGTGAGTGGCGATGAACTCTCGCAGGACCTTCGGTAGACCGTACTGCCTGGCCATTTCAACGCCGTCCTTGACGTGGCCTTTGATAACCAGCAGGCTCATTGCGGGGGAAAGTTTCTCGTGGCGCGAGGTGGCGCCGGCCTGGTTCTCCACAAAATAGTCGGGCTTGTTGATCTTTCCGGTGTCGTGGTAATAAGCGCCTACCCTCGCCAGCAGTCCGCGAGCGCCGATGGCCTCGGCGGCGGATTCGCACATCGCCCCCAGCACCAGCGAATGATTATATGTGCCGGGCGCTTCCAGCGCCAGTCTCTTCAGCAGGGGTTTGTTGGCGTCGCACCACTCCAGAAGCGTCAGCGACGTTGCGACGGAAAATACCCGCTCAATCAGAGGAAGGATGCCCTGCGTGATAAATCCGGCGACGATTGCCGCCCCTGCGGCGTAGCAGCCATCGACGAGGATGAATCGCCATGGCATGTCGGCGGCGGATTCAACCAGCCAGACGGAAAGGAAAACCACCACCGCAACCACGCCGCCGGTCTCGATGAGTTTGCTGCGAGTGCGAATCTCATCCAATTGGAAAACGATTGCCGCAGCGGATGACCAAAGCACCAACAGCCCGCCGATGCCGAGACGAACTTGCAGGGCCGTCAGGATCACCAGCGCGCCGGTTAACGCGAAGGCGAAACGCTGGTCGTAGGCGATGGTGAGCATAGCCGCTGCTACGAATATCCCGAAGACCGACAGGTACGGATTTATCCTGCCTGCGCCGATAGCCACTCGACTCAACAACAGCACCAGCAGGATCATCGCCACAATGGCCAGGCCACGCCAATGGTTCTTCACGATCCGGGGGCTGTACTTGGCGACGTAAAGGCACAGCAGGGCGACAACGCCGGCGATCATTCCTGCCCGACCAATAAATATCCAGAACCGCCGCATGGGCGAATCAATGCTGCACTGTCGCAGGAATGCATCGTGTTCAGCCGAAAGGATCGCCACCTGCTCCTCTTTCAGTCCACCGTCGGTGGTCACGGTTGCAAGGAGCTGTCTTTTGCGTATGCTCTGGCCGACCGGCTGGGTCGGGAGCATTGTTGTAGGCCTTTCAGCGCCGGCGAACTTAAATTCAACGCGGGCGTACACGTCGCCGGGAAGGTATCCGCCGACGCGGTAAGGCGCCGGTTCCAGCGGGCAGGCGTCCATTATCAGCACCGCGACAAACAGCCCCGCTGCCAGAAGGACCGAACCGACCCCGCCGGCATCGCGGAACCGCTGCCAACGCCCCGGACCGGATGGGACGCTCTTGCGAATCTCCCGCCGCTGACGATTTTTCTTCTTAAAAAACATAAAGACCGTAATTCGTAATTCGTAAATCGTAATTAGGTATCAGGTCTTTTTTGACTAATTACCAATTACCGATTACTTTTCTCTCCGTATGCGTCCACAATGTTCTGCACCAGCCGGTGGCGAACAATGTCATTTCTGTCCAGACGAATGAAAATCAATCCCTTGATGCCTTTCAGCCGGCGGGCGGAGTCGATCAGCCCGCTGGTAACGTTTTCGGGCAGGTCGATCTGCGAATCGTCGCCGGTGATAATCATTTTCGACCCGTGTCCCATCCGGGTCAAGAACATCAGCATCTGTGCCGGGGTGGTGTTCTGTGCCTCGTCGAGGATGATTACCGAATCATTGAGCGTCCTTCCCCGCATAAACGCCAGCGGAATGACCTCGATAATGTCGTTGGCCATGAATCTGCCGGACTGCTCGAAATCCATCATGTCGTGCAGAGCGTCGAAGAGCGGGCGGAGGTAGGGGTTGACCTTGGCCTGCATATCCCCCGGAAGGAAGCCGAGTTTTTCACCGGCCTCGACCGCCGGGCGGACCAGGACCATGCGTTTGGCGCGTTCTGTCTTGAGCATGTGAACCGCCATTGCCACTGCCAGGTATGTCTTTCCTGTCCCCGCCGGTCCGATGCAGAAGACCATATCGTGCTTTCTTATCGCCTCGATGTACCGCCTCTGCCCCGGTGAGCGCATGTTGACGGTTTGTCCGTTATAAACGGTAATGCTCTCGTCGGCTTCGGCGGAATTTCCTCCAGCCGATACCTCGGCGAGTGCGTCGGCGACTTCCCTGGCGGTGACTGGTTTATCGCGCCTCATTCGCCTCTGAAGAGTCGCTAAAACCGCCGCAGCGCGGGAGACCTTCCTGGCCGGACCGGTTATCCGAACAGTCCCGCCGCGAGCGAACATCTGGACGTCCATCATCTGGCGTATCGTCTTGAGATTCGCATCGGCCGGACCAAATAACTCCGAAGACCGCTCTGGATGCTCTAATGTAACAGTCAGTTCCAAATCATTTCTCTCCCAATGTCGCGCTGCATCTTTACAACAGTATCGCCAGCACGATGTACGCAACCGGCGCAGCCAGCAGCGGCGAATCGATCACGTCCATGACCCCGCCAAAGGGTCCTGCCGATGTTCCGGCGTCCTTGATGCCCGCATCTCGCTTCATCGTCGATTCGCACAGGTCGGCAATCTGACCGAACAGACCGACCACCACGGCAAAGCAGGCTGCTCCGACCAGACCGATTCGCCCGGCGAGATTATCCCCGCCCAGCAGATGGTCCACGACGGCGACAAAGCCCACAGCCACTACCGCCGAAAAAACAAGTCCGCCAACCAGACCTTCCCAACTCTTTCCGGGACTGAGCCGGGGCGCTATTTTATGCCGCCCGAAGGCGGAACCCGTAAAGTAAGCGCCGATGTCGGCGGCCTTGACCGCCAGAAGGAACAGCACGAACGCCTTTACGCCGAACTGCATCCTTATGTCCAGCACGACGGCCCCGCAGACGCCCAGGTAGCATACCGCCAGAAGCGATACGCCGATGCGCCTTATAGCGCCAGCTGTGCCATAGCGGATCATCTGATCGGCGAAGAGAACCAGGACCACCGCAGCGAGAACCACTTGAGTAAGCGAGGACCAATGCGCCCCGCCTGCCGGCGCCTGCCGCCAGAACGGAAGCGTTCCAACCATGATTGTGCAGACCATTCCGCTGAAGCGGGATATGGATACGCCCGTCACTTCCGCCAGGCGGGACAACTCCAGATACCCCGCTGAAACCAGCAGCATAACCACCGCCGCCAGGGGCAGACCGAGCAGAACTACGCGCCGTCCTTCAGACCCGACGGTCAACTGCGGCAGAGAGGACTGCTCAAGCCGCCAGTCCAGCCAAAGCAGCACGCCCATCAGGACGATCAGAACAGCACCGACTATCGTTCGCTTGAACATTGGCCATCGCCGAAGGAAAATAGCGGGATTACAGGGATTTTAAGATTGCAGGGAAAAAACAGAAAAATCCCTGTAATCCTGTAATCCCTGTAATCCTGCTATCTTTCTTCTTTTTCTTCTTCTTTCAGCAAAAAAATCCCTTTAATCCGGCTCTATGGTCTGTATATCACTGGCGACGCTCCTCTTTCCCAAATACCGTTCAATCTTTATTGCAATTAACTTATGTATCCGCTTTTTCCAGCCCGCCGAAGCGACGATGTCGCTCGGCGAATGCACGAATTGCCCGGCCAAAATCCTCTTCGTCAAAGTCGGGCCAGAGAGTATCGGTTACGTAAAACTCGGCATAGGAGACCTGCCAGAGAAGGAAATTGCTGACCCTCATCTCCCCTGCCGTTCGTATCAGCAGGTCCGGGTCCGGCAGCCCGGCTGTATCCAGCGCGTCGGAGATAACCCGCTCATCGATCTGCCCGGGTAAGATTTTACCCTCGGCTGCGCGTGCGGCAATAGCGCGAACGGCGGCGGTCAGTTCCGCACGCCCGCCGTAGTTCAACGCAAGATTCAGCCACATACCCGTATTGCCACTCGAGACCTCCACTGAGCGGTCCAGTTCGGTCAAAACGCTTTCGGGCAGACCGTCACGCCGACCGAGGTGGCGAAGGCGAACGTTGTGAGCCATTAACGTCGGGCGTTCGCGGACAAGGTATTCGGCGTACAGACCCATCAGGGCGTTGACCTCGTCGTGCGGGCGGGACCAGTTCTCTATGGAAAATGAATAGAGCGTCAGCGCCTCCAGTCCAAGCCGGGCCGATTGGGTTATGATTTTTCGGACAACTTTCGCCCCTTCGGCGTGACCGGCCGGTCTCGGCAGCCCGCGGCTGGACGCCCAGCGACCGTTACCGTCCATTATGATCGCCACGTGATGCGGAAACCGCTCGTCCGGCACGCCAACATCAGCCCGGACGGCAGCAACAGATTGTGGAGAAATATCGGCCATAGAGAATGTTAGTTAAATGCTAAATGCTAAATGACAAATGCTAAATACCCGGTCCCTTCAATTGTGTGTTATGTAAGATGGTCTGCTTTCGCTCCGGACCGACGCTTATCAGCCCCACAGGTCTGCCTGTGAGAGATTCGACCCGCTCGACGTACGCACGCGCGCCGGCGGGAAGGTCGGAATAATTCCTCACTTGTCCGATGTCCTCATCCCACCCAGGAAGGTCTTCATAGACGCACTCTGCCCGACCCATTGCCGCAGGAATCGAATCAAACGGGCCAGGGGCCTTTCCATCGACGATATAGGCGGTACAGATACGTGTGGTCGCCAAACCGCTCAGCACATCCAGCAGCATCAACGCCAGTTCATCCACGCCGGAAAGTTCGGCTGCGTACCGTACAGCCACGGCATCGAACCACCCACAGCGCCGAGGACGACCTGTCGTCGTTCCATACTCGCGCCCGCGATCGCGCAGGCGATTCCCGATTTCGTTGTCCTGCTCGGTGGGGAACGGTCCGGCCCCGACCCGCGAGGTATAGGACTTGGCTATTCCGACGACATTCCCGACAGCCTTCGGCGGTACGCCGGCGCCGGCGGGAACGCCGCAAGCGGTTACCGGTGAACTGGTAACGAACGGGAACGTCCCGTGATCAATGTCCAGCATGCTTCCCTGCCCGCCCTCAAAACAAATGCGCTGCCCGACCGCTATCGCCCTGCGCAGGACTGCCCCGGTATCGGTTATCATCCCTGCCAGCCGCTGCCCGTAATCCAGGTACTCGCGGCAGACAACCTCGGCGTCAATCGGCTCATTATGCCCGTATAACGCAGCAAAAATGATGTTTTTGACCTCCGCAATCCGGACGATTTTTTCCGTCAGCACCTCGGCGTCCAGCAGGTCGCCGACGCGGATGGCCAGCGTACGGGAGGCCTTGTCGGAGTACAAAGGCCCGATGCCGCGGACAGTCGTACCGAGCTTGTCGGGGCCGAGTTTCTGCTCGTTCAGACGGTCGTCCAGTTTGTGCCAGGGCATGACCACGTTGGCTGCCGATGAAATGGCGAGGTTCTCACTGCCTACCTCCACGCCCCGGCTGCGAAGACCTTCAATCTCCTCCAGCGCAACAGCCGGGTCGAATGCTACACCGTTGCCGATGACGTTGCGGACGCCGGCGCGGAGGATGCCGGAGGGGATAAGGTGCAGGGCGTACTTCTCAGCGCCCACGATAACGGTATGCCCCGCATTCGCCCCGCCGCAATAGCGGACGACGTAGCGACAGCCGCCTGCGACGGCATCGACAATCTTGCCCTTGCCCTCATCGCCCCACTGCAATCCGATAATGGTAACGTTTTGACCGCTCATGTCTGTTCCAGCCCGACCTTCTCCCCCGTCGCAACCGAAACAGCATAGAGACTCAACCCCGCCTGTCAAGAAATGTCTGATTACCGCTTTCCGTCTCCACTCAATTGATGGGCGGCGCGGTTCCCCCGGAACTGTGCTGCCCCTAAAAACACGCGGGACGGGACACTATTCTTCGGCGACCTTGACGACGACCTTGTGCATCGGCCCGGTTCCGCCGAGCGGGGCATGGGCGTCGGCGGGAAAAAGAATTGCGAATCGGCTCGGAGTAACGGCTGTCCACGCCTCCGGCTTGTCCGTAAAAAAGCCCAAGTCCTTGTTCTCGTCGAAGCCTTCGGCGCCGGTGCAGCAGTCTGTCGGTTTCCAGCCGATCTCATCAGCGCCGGAAAGGCAGAACTGGATATCAATGTACTTTTTATGGATTTCCAGTCTGGCCTTCTCGCGCCCCACGCCGTCGGCGCGGACAATAATCGCGAAGACGCGGTCGGCGTCAATCGGATGCTTCCCTTCGGGCAGTTCAGCCAGGTCGCTGCGCCGAAGGAACTCAAAGGCCTTTGCGAATCCGCCGTTAAGGACGGCGTAGCGCCGCCAGTTTTCCAAACAGTCCAGAATCATTTTTCTTTATCCTCTCTGTCTTTTCGACGCCTCCGTTTAGAGTATTTCTTTCAGGAGGTTGGCGTCGATATTCCCGCCGCTGACGACGGCGGCGACCCGCCTGCCGGCGATTTCGCTGCGGTGGCACAAAATCCCTGCCAGCGCAACTGCCCCTGCCGGTTCGGGAATAATCTTGGCTCGCTTGATGAGCAGTTTCATCGCCTCGCGGATGTCGGACTCCTCGACCAGCCAGACGTCGTCGATGTACTGCCGGACGACCTCGACGCCCAGCCGCCCCGGCTGACGGACGGCTACGCCGTCGGCGATGGTCTTTCCTTCCGGCACCGAGGCGCACCTGCCCTGGCGGACCGATTCAGCCATCGACGGAAAGGCCGTTGTCTGGACGCCGATAACCCTGACGGATGGTCGGGATTCCTTAATCGCCACCAGCAGGCCGGCTATCAGTCCCCCGCCGCCGATTGGGGCCAGGACTGTCTCGACGTCCGGCAGGTCTTCCAGTATCTCCAAGCCGATTGTTCCCTGCCCCGCCATGATTTCCGCATCGTCGAAACTGTGGACGTACGTCCAGCCTTCTGCCTCGGCCAGGGCGTGGGCATATTCGGAGGCGGCGTGATAATCGCTGCCGTGAACGACCAGTTCGGCGCCGTAGCCGATAATCGCCTCCCGCTTAGTCTGCGAGGAACATTCGGGTACGACCACCTTGGCGGGGATATTCGCCGTCGAGGCCGCCAACACCAGCCCCTGCCCGTGGTTGCCCGTCGAAGCCGTGATTACCCCCTTGCCGCACCGGCCTTGAAGGCGACCGATTTTATTCATGTTACCGCGAATCTTGAAGGCGTGAGTCAACTGGAAGTTCTCCAACTTCAGGTAAAGGGAGCAGCCCAGGGTTTGCGAGATATCGCGCGCGTCGAGAAGCGGCGTGCGAATGACCTTACCGCGAATCGTTTCCGCTGCCTGCCGAATGTCTTTTAAAGTCAGAACGCTCATGGCGTGGCGGATGGTATCACAAGCACATCCATCTCGTCCATCGGAAGCTTCTCCGTCAAGAACCCCTATTGTGCATTTTTTCTCGCCAGGACATAGACTGTTCGCGTCTTGAAATCGTCGTCGGAGATGCTGCGAAACCGACGGGCAAGTCGGCCTTTGGCGATTCCCGACGCATCAGCGCCCTTGAGTTCGTGAACTATCTCAAAGCCGTTCTTTTCGATCAGGTCGCGGTGAGTCGAATATGGCTCCCTGTTTATCAGCCAGGTCCGCCTGCCGTGAATGAGCTTCCACACCAGGTCCGAATAAGCCCAATGCCCGTTCCAATGTTTAGAAAGGCCATGTGAGGCGAAATCAATTTGATGGCTCATAAACCCGCCGCTCTTCAGCCAACGATATAAGGCCCCATATGTGCCGGCAAGATCATCGACGTGCTCCAGCACCGCCTGGGAGAATATCATATCGACGGACCCGGCTTCTATTACGCCGTCGTCGCACCACGGCGCGAAATAACGGATTTCAACATCACCTTCGCTTACGCTATTGAGATTTATGATGGCGTTGCGAATTTCCTGAACCCGCGAAGGCGCAAGCGCCTCGCCGAGGCGGGCATCGGTGAGAATGTCGCGGGGAAACTCGCACGACGGCAGGTGCGGCGTGATGGCGGGAAACTCATCCCTGCCCGGGATAGGCCGCCTTTCGACAAACAGCGAGACCAACTCGTCGAAAATGTCCAGATTGGCCTGCGTGTTTGCGTATTTGACAACATCGAGCGCGTAATATTTTTCCGCTCCCGACAGCAGCGCCGCCAGATCTGTACCGATTGAATCGCCGGGTCCGAGTTCAGCCACGACCGCCGGGGCGGTGTCAAGCCCTGCCCCGTGGACCATTACCAGATGCCTCAGCCAGACGGAATAGCAATACCGCGCCGAATCCGTCCCTCCGGTGCGCCGGCAGGCGAACCTGCCCAGGCCGGGAAGGTATGTAGCAATTCCCTTGATTATGTGTTTGACGCCCATGTGCTAACAGTACGAAATTACGAATCGGTCAATCGCTCTATAAGTTCCGCAAAGGCCGGGTATTGTCGTATTAAATCTTCACGCCGCCCCGGCTGATAGTCATCGAAGTCGAACGCCGGTGCGACCGTGGTTCCCATCAGCGCGAAACGCCCGCCGGAGTTCAGGTACATCCCCTGCCAGACGCCTCGCGGCACGACACATTGAAGACATTGCCCTGCCTCGATGCCGGACCCGAGGATAATCGTCTCGCCCTTCCCGTTGGGAGGTAACTGTAGCATCGTTACAGAATCGCCCAGGTAGAAGTGAAAGACCTCGTCGCTGAGAAGCCGATGAATCGCAGAGATGGTATCCGGAGTCAGCAGGTAATAGATGGCTGTGGCGAAGTGTTTATCGGTCGAATACCGCTCCGGCAGCGCGGCCACGGGGATTTTCTCGCCACTGCGATAGGTTTCCCTGTAAAACCCGCCCTCGCCCGGCAGGGGCGTCAGGCCGAGATGCTTAATTATCCTCTTTGCGTCCATGCTTCGGGTCCCCTTGCCGTTGGGCGAATTGTATCATCGCGCTCAACGCGTGCTGGACGTAATCAATTCTAATCTCGGTCGCCCGTTTGTTGAACGACTCATCGAACTGCGGATGTTCTTCCGGCAGGGCGCGGATGGCGCGGGGAATGCCGCCGGCGTATTTTCCGGAGCGAATCTGCGCTCGAAGAAGGAACGACATGCCCGAATCCACAGCCTTATCTATGCGATCCGACAGCGATTTATCTTCTGCCGGCAGAAACGTCAGGGCCGACAGCAGCCCCTCCAGCCTGGTGGCCGTCGGGCACGTGCTGCCGTCGTTTCTGAAACAACCGTGTTCCGGTGCGTCGGCGGGACACTGTACCTGGTCATCCAGTATCCTGTTGCAGATTTGACGGGCATGATTCAGTATCGCTTCGCGGGAAACCGGCTGTTTACATTTATCGTACACGCTCATCAGTCTCGCCGTCGCCAGAAGCGCCCAGTGATCGGCCTCGACGACGGATTTACCTGCCCGGCTTCGAGCCAGATATGCAATTGCATCAGCAGCCGCCTGAAGCCACTGCGGCGACGGGTCTTTCTCGTAAAGCATCATCAGTCCCAAGGCCGCCTCGCCGGGATAGTATAGCGAAACCCATTCGCCGGTCAGCCCGCCCTCGACGGGAACGTACTTGGAATAAAAACTCCCGTCTTTTTTCTGCATGAACAGGATACACCGCCCCATTTTGCGCAGGTCGTCCATCGGCGTTGTTCCGGGGCAGACCTTTTCGACGCTGAGCAGGGCGACCAATCCCAGCCCGACGCCGCCGAGTTTGACCTGGGGATACACGAACTCCCCGACCACATCCGGCCTGGACCATACGCCGAGTAAATAGCCCCTTCCCGGTATGGGCGCAACCGATTCTTTTTTCAGGAATCTAACGGCGCGGGCAAGTGCGGCGCGAGTATCCTTATGGGGGCACACCTGCTCGTACATCGCCAGTGCATATATCGCTCCGGCGTGTCGCAGAATGTTGTACGCCG
>CAYUYD010000007.1:0-22372 GCA_964449105.1 uncultured Planctomycetaceae bacterium
AGAATAGCGTGATTATGGGGATTACAGGATTATAGGGATTTCTTTTTTTCTTATTTTTATCCTGTAATCTTAAAATCCCTGTAATCCCGCTATTTTCCTTCAACGGCGGCTGGACCTTACTATCCAAAGAGCATTGTCCAGACATTATTATAAGCCGCTTGGCTTCCGGCTAGTGAAACAAAATCCCGACAGTGCGATTTGCTCCAAAGCCCATCAAGCCCAGCCATCCAATGGGGCAGGTTCGAATGGCAAAGACCGGCAGAGGTAATTATACACGGAATACCCGCTTATTCAAGTAGTGTAGTACTGTTCGCCGGTCTGCAGCGCCAGCTTGCTCTTTTTGTTGACGCCTGGCCGTCGGGGAAATACCGTATGGGCGGTAAAGACATATTACGAAAGGGCCACATCATGAATCGCAACGAAATGGTCGAGGGCATCATGCGTCAGGCGGGCATCTACAAGGCCAACGTCGCCCGTTTCTATGACGGGCTGGTAACGCTGGCGGGAAGGGAACTGCTGAAGAATAACCTGTTCGTCCTGCCCGGGCTGGGGGTACTGCGTGTTCGCCGCCGGGCTGCTCGGATGGCGAGAAACCCGCAGACGGGCATGCCGGTCCACGTCCCGGCCAAGAAGGTAGTCCGCTTCAAGGCCTACTCCGCCCTTGATGAATTAATGAACGGCCCGCGCAGGAAATCCGCCCAGGCCCCCCCGCCCGAACCGACCGGACAACTGCCAATGGAAGAAGAATCCTCGTCGCAGCCTTAACAAACGGGTGGGTGGCACGGCTTGCTTGCAAGCCGTGTTGCCTCCACTTGTGAAGAAACACAGTCCCCAAGGGACTGTGCCACCCGCCGTTATCGCGCCATGGAAGCGGCGCGGCGGGAAACGCGTTTGCGGTCGTTCTCTTTCAGGTGCGACTTCCGCAGGCGGATGCTCTGGGGGGTTACCTCGACCATCTCGTCGAACTCAACGTACTCCAGTGCGCCTTCCAGCGTGATACGCCGCGGGGCCTTGAGCGTAACGGTCGTATCCTTCGTCGATGACCGGACATTCGTCAGGTTCTTCCGCCGCACGACGTTCACGGGAATATCGTTTTCCTTGCAGTGTTCGCCGATAATCTGCCCTTCATAGACCTCGTCGCCCGGTGCGACGAACATTATGCCGCGATCGGCAAGTTGATCCAGCGCGTATGCGGTAACCTGGCCGGCCTCCGTGGCGATCATCACGCCGTTGGCGCGCCCGCCAATATCGCCGCGATAAGGCCCGTACGACTCGAAGCGGTGGTGTATGATCGCCTCGCCCGCCGTCGCAGTCATCACTCGGCTGCGCAGACCTATCAGCCCGCGCGCGGGAACCCTGAACTCCAGTTGTGATCGGGTTCTGCCGGTGCCCATGTGAACCATCTCCGCCCGGCGGTCGCCGACAAGCTGCATCACAGGTCCGACGGAGACTGTAGGAACGTCAATTATCAGGTGTTCCATCGGTTCGGTCCGCTTGCCGTGCTCATCGGTGCGATAGACCACCTCCGGTTTTCCGACGGACAGTTCATACCCTTCGCGACGCATATTCTCCAGCAGGATGCCGAGGTGCAGCAGCCCGCGCCCCGAAACGACGAACTTGTCTCCGCAGTCCTCGACGCGAAGGGCGACGTTGGACTGGAGTTCCTTCTCAAGACGTTCGCGGAGTTGCCGGCCTGAGACGTACCTTCCTTCGCGCCCCGAGAAGGGCGAGTCGTTAAGCCGGAACGTCATGCGAAGCGTCGGCTCGTCGATGACGACTGTCGGGAGGGCGACGGGGTTGTCCAAATCCGCCAGCGTGTCGCCGATATCGACCTTCTCAAGCCCGACGACCGCGAACAGGTCGCCCACGCTGACCCGTCTGACCTCGACGCGCCCCAGCCCTTTGAAGCAGAACAGTTGGGCGATCCGCTGGGTGGTCTGTTTGCCGTCGCGTTCGATGACGACGATGTCTTTACCCGCCTCCAGCGTTCCGGCGAAGACCCGCCCGATCCCGATCCGCCCGACGTAATCGTTGTAGTCCAGCGTGGTTATCAGCGCCTGCAGGGGCGCATCGCCGTCCAGGTCGGGCACGGGTATGTGGGTGATAATAGCGTCGAAAAGTTCGTGTATGTCGCAGGCAGTACCGTCGCGGGCCGCCTTCAGGTCGGTGGTGGCCCAGCCGTCCCTGCCGGAGGCGTAAATGACCGGGAATCCCAGGGCATGGTCCTCCGCGCCCAGTTCGACAAGCAGGTCGAAAACCTCGTCGTGAACCTTGTTCGGGCGGGCGTCGGGGCGGTCCATCTTGTTGATGACCACCAGCGGCGCAAGCCCTGATTGCAATGCCTTGGACAGGACATAGCGGGTCTGTGGCATGACGCCCTCGAAGGCATCGACCAGAAGCAGCACGCCGTCAGCCATCTTCAGCACCCGCTCGACCTCGCCGGAAAAGTCGGCGTGCCCGGGCGTATCGACAATGTTAATGTGGTAGCCCGCGCCGTGTCGGTCCCTGTAGTCGATTGCGCAGTTCTTCGAGAGGATGGTGATCCCTCGCTCCCGCTCGAGCGGGTTGGAGTCGAGGATGCAATCGCCGATAAGTTCGCCGTGGTGGAACTGACCGCTCTGGCGAAGCAACTGATCGACCAGCGTGGTCTTGCCGTGGTCCACGTGGGCGATGATGGCTACGTTTCGTATGTTCTTTCGCTGCATGGGATTCTCCGACTCACTCTCGATTCAGTCCGAGGGGTAGTCCGGGGGGATTTTTTAAGAGCGCCGATGCCCGCGGGCGCGCCGGGCATGACGGTGGACGGCTAGACCGTCGGTAGAGGCCAGTTCACGGCGCGCAGCGTTCTCATCCGGCTCGCAAAGAGCCACCCGAAGACCGCCAGGCCGGTTGTCCTAACTTGCTTCATAATAGATACGGTAGTCTATCCGACCGCACGGGCAAATGCAAGCATTTTCTATTGGCATGCCCCCACAGGTCCCACCGGAACGAAACGGAACGAAACGGAACAATTCGGAAAGATTCGGAACGATTCGGAACGATTCGGAACAATTCGGAACAATTCGGAAAGATTGGGAAAGTTTAGGAAAGTTTAGGAAAGTTTAGGAAAGTTTAGGAAAGTTTAGGAAAATTTGGGAAAGAAGTCGAAATCCGTAAGTCTTTACCCGACAAGTAGTTGCGGATTCCCGCCCTCTGAATCCGTGTAATCCGTGTAATCCGTGGACTTCGCCTTTGCCTGTCTTGCCCAAACGGCCCGACTAGCCGCGAGCGCAAGCGAGCGGGCATATTCACCGGCGTCCAGATGTTTCCCGCTCGCTTGCGCTCGCGGCTAGTCGGACCGTTCCGTTTTTCCAAGTCCAAGTCCCTAAACCCAAGTCCCTGTTTTTCGGTATTCCGGTCTTTTCCCTGGTGCCTGGTGCCCGGTGCCTGGTCCCTCTTATTCTATTGTCAAAGAACACTGGGGCGCACTATATGCGTCCCTCCATATTAACGTTTGCGTTGACGTTTGCGCGCGCAAACGTCAACGCAAAAACCGCCGAAATGACGTAAGTGCTTGTCCGCCATAGAAGAAATATTTTTTATTTTTTTCGCCACCCCCCTTTTTTGCGTTGACGTTTAAGCGCGCGGAAACGTTTCCCCCTTACCGCAATACCCGCTCGTTTCCACTCGCGGCTAGCCGCGACCGGCAGGGAGCGGGAAATGTCAGGACGCCGGTCCGACCGCTCCCTCGCGGTCGCGGCTCGTTGGGTTACTCCATTTTGAAGACGCCACCTTCCATCAACATCCATTACCGCTGCCGCCGTGTTACAATTCTATCGCCCCCTCGGGGCTGATAAAAAAACCGTGGAGTTCCGGCATTCACGTGGTCGCAAATACCGCGACCACGCCGCCCGCCGTTTATCATGGCCGGATGGAGTTTTCGGGAGGGACACGAAGTTTTCGGGAGGGATAAATTCCCGTGGCCGCAAACATCCACCGAATGAATCTTCCAATATAGCATAATATTACACATCTAATTGGCACCCCAATCATGCCGATTATCGGCCCCTCCAAGATAATATCGCCAAAAAGGCCAGCGGCTAACCCGGCAAGACCTGAAAGAAATACCCATAAATTACCCCGAAGAAAAAGCCCCACCAATAACGATCCCACATATGCCGCAAGAATGACTATATCGACCCAAGTATCATCCGAAAGCCCACCAAACCCCTTTAATTTCTGGTACTCCCACGGACGAATATCTGTTGGTAATTCCCCCTTTCTAACTTCGTACATATGTGTCTGTGAAGGGAAACCCGGATCCGGGCTACGGCCTCTGCGCATGGCTTCAAGAACGACGGGCGGAAAGTGTTCTATAGACGCACTGTACATAAAATAAAGAGTGACGTCTGATCCGACTTTTCGAACAACGGCCCTAATTGAACCAGGATACGACCGTAGCGGCAGTTCCAGCGGCAGATAGAATCTCCTGTCTCCCGCCTGCAGAGGGAATAGTTCCCACCAGTCTATTTTGTACATTGGCGGCAACATCATGTAAAACGCCCCAAACTTTGATGCTTCCACTTGGTGCGATTCCATCCAACTCTCTCGAATTATTTCATCCAATTGTTCCCGATCAATCCTGACTCGCCCCGACATGCCTATGTCCTCACCATCTTTCAAAAAGACTACGCGCATTGCCGAAATTTTTGTCGTGTCCGGCAAACGCAATGCCTCCAGTAGTCCACTGACCTCCTTGTCAGACATCTCCGGAACGGGAAGATGCTTCTTGAGGTGAAGACCAAAAGGCAACATCAAAAACACTACCAACCCAGCCAGTAACAGTAAGGTTATGATCGTTACTATAGTTGTGATTATTTTTAAGATCATGTAATTGCCTCTCTCATGCTCTGTTGAAAAGACAAAAATGGACGCCTGATGATCATCAGGTTAATCGTGAGTGCCCGCAAGAAGATTTCACGGTCGATGGCATAGCGGCCTCGGCTACGCAGGGCCGACCGGCCCGCCGGCGAACCGCCACCTCGCCACTTCTAACGCATGATCGTCAGCCATCATCATCTTTGTCTTTTTTCTTTTTCTTTTTCTCTTCTTTCAGTTGTTTTGCCCAGGCGTCGAGGCGGTCGGCGTAGGCGGCTGGGGGGAATTTTCTGCCTGTGAGGATACCGGCGCTGATTTCTTCCCATCCATCGACGACGTGGATTCGCCCGTCGAGTTTTCGGATTGTTTTGGCGAGTTTGCGGAAGTCGCCGGAATCGTCGCTATTGCGGTCGTAATTGGGAATGAGGTAGCCCGTCATGTCGTTAGCGAGGTAGGCCTCGACGTCGGAAATCTTGTCCCCGATACCGATGCGGATATTGGGAAAGTCCTTTCGCAGTTCGGCCAGGCGAGCGGACTTGTACTTTCCGCTGTCGCCGATGGACTGCTTGAACGAACTGACCAGAAGCGGCGCACGGACAAAGCCGTTATCCGTCAGCCAGTTCTTGGACTTGTTGCCAAGAAAGTCAGGCCGATGCGTCAGGTAGATGATGCCGTATTTCCCCGCCAGTTCCCCGACGACTTCGGCGGCATGGGGCATCGGCTTGGCGCTGTCCGTGAACACCACTCTTCCGAAGCCCGATTCCACCACCGTACGGTCCAGGTCGATTACGATAAAGCGGGCGTCCTTAGGCCTGGCTGAAACATGCAGCGAAGTCGGCGCAACCTTCAACAGTTCCTCGTGGTCTTTGTCGGGCACGGCTGTGATTTTCACCTTAATCTCATAATCGCCGGACCTGGGGGGCGTCCATTTCAGGCGGGCGTAGCCGTCCTCGTCGGTCAGCACTTTTCCGAGCGATTCGGCGCCAAGGGTGAATTCGACAGCGGCATTCTCGACCTCCTCGAATTTTTTGACGTAGATGAGCCTTACGACCAATTCGGTTGATTTTCCCGGATAGGTGAGCGTATCGAAGGCATAGAACAGCGTTCCGTATTCGGCTGCAAGTGTGGCATCGACGCCGGCGCCGACGGCCCGGCCAAGGCATCCGACGACGGAAAGGCACGCCGTTGAAATAATGAGAATCGCCAAAAATCGGAATCGCCGTTCGGGAAATTTTGCCGGCTTGCTCATTTCAGTATCTCCAACCTGTGCGATTCGACCGGTATAATTGTATGATGTTTTACCGGCTAATGAAAGGCTGACCGGTGGGCGTAAAATCGGCGTAATCGGCAGACTGATGTTTTATCGTTCGGAAGCAATACCGCCTCGGCGAAGGCGTTAAGCAGGACAGGACCATATGGCAGAGTCCCGGCATACCAGGGCCTTGATTACCGCTGCAAGAGTGGGTGCTGAAGGCGCCTGGGAAGATTTTCTGGCTGCCTATGGTCGGCGGCTTTATGGATATTTTTTTCGGGCGACCGGGTCGCATCACGAAGCCGAAGACCTGCTGGGCGAGATAATGCTCCGGCTGGTGCGGAAAATGGGCGAATACGACGACCGCGGGCGGTTTGAGCCGTGGCTGTTTCGGATCGCCTCGAATCTCGTCCGGGACCGCATCCGCCGGTCCAGGGCGAGCCAGACGGTAATGTCGCTGGAAAGCGGCGACGACGAACAGGCCGGTCTGGGCGAGACAGTCAGCGGACCTGCCAGTCCGGTCGATGCCGGGCTTCTGGCCGGCGAGGACCGCGACGCACTGTCCGAGGCGCTGGAAAAACTGCCCGAACGGTCGAGGCAAATGGTTCTGTTGAGGCATTTTGGCGATATGAGTTACAAGGAGATTGCGGAAATCTATGACTGCCCGGTGGGAACGGTCCTTGCGAGAGTTCACCGGGCGCTCAAGACGCTGCGAACGGCGATGGAGACGAGCGATGGATACGAACGATAAAGATTATGAACTCATCGCCCGCCGGATGGACGGTTCGGAGATCGACCTGACCGAAACGCAGAAGGCGTTGGCCGAGGCAATATACGCCGACGCCGAGGCCGTCGGGCGGGCGCTGGACGTCCGCCTGCCGGGCGGGACGCTTCACCGGGTCGGCGCCCGTATCAGGCAAAACCGTGGCACAGAACGGAAGCAACAGACGAGTTGGCTTCGCCGGGCAGGCATCGCCGTCGCCGTTGCCGCCGCCGTTATCGTTGCAGCCGTTCTCCTGCCGCCGTCCGGCCCGGGCAAAAAAGCCGTCCCCTTTGCCTCTGCCAACGGCGGACGGTTAGTATATAATACCGTCGCGGATGACCTGGACCTCCGCGTCGAAGCGCTTTCCGATGATCTGGCGGATGCCCGGACCGCCCTGATGCTGGATGAGGATTTTTCGACCGAACTGGCAATGGCGTCCTTCGAGCAGGAAATTGGAGAATTGATGCTCGACGAAAATGGATTGGACTCATGGTCGGGCCAGGATAGCGACGAAAAACCCTTATAGTCATAATATTATGCCGAAAGTGAGACGACCCATGATAACCATGATAACCATGACAAACAGACAAATACTGGCATTGATAGCGGCGGTTCTCGCCGCAGTACTGGTAGCGCCGACCCTTGGACGGGACGCCCCCTCCGCACGCCCCTCCGCCGATGCCGCAACCAAACCGACAACCGGGCCGGGAAATCTCCGCCAACTCCGAATGCGAAACGCCGGAGATGAACCTCGAATCTTCGAGGAGGAACGCTTTACAGAGGACAAGGTCGATGAGGTGCTGGCCTTTGTGAAAAAGCACTTCCCCGAAGAGCACAAGCGTCTTGAGGCGCTCCGCAGGGAAGACCCCGCCCAGGCCAGGCAGTCGCTTCGCCGGCTGTGGTGGATTTACCAGCGAGTCCGACACCTCCCACCGGAAATCCAGGCCGCCGCGGTGGCTGAGTATCGCCTGAACGTCGCTATTTTTCGCGTTCGCAGGGAACTTCTCCAGACCGAAGATGCCGCCAAAAAGGCAGAACTGACCCAAAAACTCCGCGACCTGCTCGGCGAGCAGTTCGATAACGACCAGACCGTCAAGGAATACAAGATAAAACTCCTCGCTGAGCAACTGTCCAAATTGAAGGCGGAAATCGAGCAGCGAAAGACGGACCGTCAGAAAATCATCGCCGAGCGGCTGGAGCGATTGTTGAGCCCGAAGCCGGATGCAATGATGCGGCAACATGTGCCTTCAACCAACCCATCGCCGCCCCCACCTCCGACGCCGATGCCGAGATAAATTGCTCCCCTCTCAAGCCGATGCGTGTAAAATAGATACATGGGTATTTATGAGGTTACAGTATCGGCTCGGTTTGTCGCGCGGCATAGCGTCTCGCTGCCGGACGGGACGGCCGAACCGGCGTGTAACGGCGGCGTTTCGGGCGGGGCGGTTGGGGCGTACGCTCATCTTTTCTGTTAATTTGGCACTTGGACAACAGGCCCTTCATCCGCCAGATATAACATTCCTTACTAACGATTATTGATTTATTGACAGAAAATCACTACTATACTATTGATATATAGGCAAATAAGTCGATAATATCCAGTGTCATGAAGGAATTCTTCGATAACACCGAGATCTTAGGGATCATGCACGGGTTCAACCCGTGGTGGACAGGGCGTGCGATCGATACGCCAAGGTTTCATCGCTTGGCATACCACATCTGCCGCCAACATCTTACCGATCCGTCGCTTCGACGTGCGGTGCTTCTGTCAGGCCCGCGGCGCGTCGGCAAAACCACTATTCTAACCCAGATCGCTCATAGCATGGTATCTGATGAGAAGCGGGATCCCAAAAGCATCCTCTACCTAAGCCTGGATCACCCGTTTTTGAAAATGCTGCCCCTGCCGAAGATACTCCGCATCTATCATGAGAACATCTACCCACTGGATCAGCCGGTAGTACTCTTGCTGGATGAGGTGCAATACTCCAATGATTGGGATTTGCAGATCAAACAACTGATTGATCACAAGAGTGAATACCGGATTCTGGCGACCGGTTCGGCAAGTATTGTTCATCGCCAAAAACTTATTGACAGCGGAACAGGGCGGTGGGTTCGGATACCTATTCCGACGTTATCGTTCTACGAATTTTTGCAGATACGGGAAGAAGACATCTCCGGCATCCCGTCTGACTTTTGTCCGACGAACCTGTTTTCAATGGAGGCAGGTGAGTTGCTGGAACTGGCCGTCGCTTTCAGAGGTTTAATGCCGCTGTTCCAACGTTACCTGTTGGTGGGGGGGTTTCCTGAGACTGCAAGGCATCCTGACTTGTCCTTCTGCCAGCGTATCCTGCGTGAGGATGTCGTCGAGCGCGTGCTCAAACGGGACATGACCGCTTTGTTCCACGTGCGGAACGTCAGCGACCTGGAGAGGCTTTTTATCTATCTGTGTATCCACAGCGGGGACATTATCGGTATTAAGACCTGTGCGGACGCTTTGGGAACTTCGCCGACGACTGTATCTAACCATATTAGTGCTCTTGAACAGGCGAATCTTATTTATCGGCTGACTCCATGGAAGCATGGCGGTAAAAAGGTACTGAAGGCCCGTTACAAGATTTATCTGGTGGATGCAGCCTTGCGAAATGCCGTATTATTGCGGGCGGAAGAAACACTAAACGACCCGGTTCAGATGGGAACTATTGTCGAAACGGCGGTCCTTCGCCATCTCTACGCCTACTATTACCGCGACACGCCCGAGATTCTCTACTGGCGTGACGTCGGTACCGGCAGGGAAGTTGATATTATCATCAGAAGCCCTGGTTACGTGATTCCCGTTGAGGTAAAGTATAGGGAAAGGGCTATATTTGACGAAAAGCAAGGCCTCTACACGTTTTCCAAACAGGAAGAGGTCAGGTATGCCTATTGGGTAACGCGGCGAGAGCAGGATTTCGCGGTCAAAGAATTTTCGGGGATCGGTACGCGATTCCTACAAATCCCCGCCCATATCTTTACCTACCTGCTTGGTCAGGCCGAACGGATTCTTTGGAAGGCGTGACCACGGTCTTCGCCCATGCGGAGATAAATTGCTCCCCTCTCAAGCCGATGCGCGTAAAATAAGCATATGGGTATCTATGAGGTTATGGTATCGGCTCGGTTTGTCGCGCGGCATAGCGTCTCGCTGCCGGACGGGACGGCTGAACCGGCCCACGAGCATGACTGGCGTGTAACGGCGGCGTTTCGGGCCGGGGGGCTGGACGAGAACGGTTTCGTAATCGATTTCACCGCCGCCCGTGCTGTGCTGGAGGAAATCACCGCCGAGATGGAAGGGTCGGACCTTAATGACTCACCGGCCTGCGCCGAAGGGGGCGCCACGGCTGAACGACTGGCTGAATACCTTGCCGGGCAGTTGGCTCAGCGGTCAGGGCGGGATGTCCACTGCGTGCGCGTTACCGAAGAGGCCGGCTGCGATGCGGCGTTTTATCCGGCAAGCCGCTCACCTTGACGAATAGCGTGCCGAAAGCGTACGATAACACTTATAGTATCTAACAAAATTGGCCACAGAGGCACAGAGAGCGCAGAGGTATATAAATAAGAAAACAGATGGAAAAGCGGAATGATTCTTTTGGTTTTTCATTCTCTGCGTCTCTGTGGCTTTTTTCTGTTGGAGGCTCTTAAACCTCCTCGCTCATGGGGCGTTTTTTTGTGCAGTCTGAAGGAAAACGGTTTCAATGAAGTTCGAATGCGAAAAATGTCAGCGTGAAGCCACCGTTCATCTGACCGAGATAACCAACGGTCAGAAGATCGAGCGCCACCTCTGCGAGGAGTGCGCCGGAACCGAGGGCATCACCATCAAGGCCCAGATGCCCATTTCCAAGATAATCGAGGAGTTGATGCTCCAGTCGTCGGCAGAGAAGGAATTTTCCGACCTTCACTGCGACGTTTGCGGAATTTCGTTCCTGGAGTTTCGCCGGAACGGGGTTCTTGGATGCCCGCACGATTACGAGGCGTTCGAGCATGTCCTGGTCGGCCTGCTTGAGCGGTCTCACGAGGACCACAGTTGCCACGTCGGAAAGGTTCCCGCCAACGCAGCCGAGTCCGAACGGGTGCAGAATGAACTTCTTCGCCTGCGAGGTTCACTCGCCGAGGCGGTCGAGCGCGAGGATTACGAGGAAGCGGCGGCACTGCGCGACCGCGTCAGGCAGTTGTCGGACGGACTTCACGAGGAGGGGCTTTGAACCTTACGGACCTATCACGGCATCCGGCCCGCTGGCGGCAAAGCCCCGGTCAATTCGGGGATATCGTGGTTTCTTCCCGCGTTCGCCTGGCGCGGAACCTTGCGGGCATGTCGTTTTTGAGTCGGTGCAGCGACAGGCAGGTCCGCGAGATTGCCGATCTGCTGCAACGGGTGCTGACCGGCGGCGTCCTGGGCGAAGGCGCCTCTTACATCGATATTTCCGAGGCCGACCCTCTCGACCGCCAGCTGCTCGTCGAGCGCCACCTGATTTCGCGTCAGCACGCCGAAGGCGACGGTCCTCGCGGCGTAGCCATTACCCCCGACGAAACCGTCGCCATGATGGTCAACGAGGAAGACCACCTCCGCATGCAGGTTCTCGCCGGCGACCTGAACCTCAAAGCGGCTTACGAAAACATCTGCCGGTTCGACGGACTTCTGGAGGAGCATCTGACGTTCGCATTCTCCAGCCGGTTCGGATACCTGACCGCCTGCCCGACAAACGTGGGCACCGCCCTGCGCGTCAGCGTAATGCTGCACCTTCCGGCTCTGAAGATGACCGGCGAGATAGAAAAAGTCCTTCGGTCGGCGCGCGATATGCACCTGGCCGTTCGCGGGCTTTACGGCGAGGGCACCGAGGCCGTCGGAGATATGTTCCAGGTCTCCAACCAGACGACGCTCGGAAAGAGCGAAGAGCAGATCGTTTCGGAGTTCAGGAACCAGATCGTTCCGGGCATCATTGAGTACGAGCGCAGCGCACGAGCGGCGCTTCTGGAGAATCGCAGGCCCGCACTGGAAGACCGCGTCTGCCGGGCCGGCGCAGTGATGAAATCGGCCAGGCTGATATCCTCAGAAGAAGCGCTGTTTCTTATCAGTCAACTCCGACTGGGACTGAGCCTGGGCATAATCAACGACGTAACGGCAGAGACGCTCAACGAACTGTCGCTGCTGACCCAGCCGGCGCATCTTCAGCGGTTCTGCGGACGCGAGATGTCGTCGATAGAACGAGGACAGGCAAGGGCGAAACTGATACGGGAAAAAATGAGTTGATTACAATAAATATTGCACAGTATTTGGAAAGGATGAACATCCCGGACAGTAAGCGGACAAGATAGCAGGATTACAGGGATTACTGGATTATGGGGATTTTCTTTTATTTTTATCCTGTAATCTCAAAATCCCCATAATCCCGCTATATTCTTTTGACAACAGATGGGCCTTATCTATGGTTAAACTAGGTACAATTGCGGTAATAGGCTTCGATGACTCCGACCCGCAGGAGTTGTTGAGATGCTATAGGCAACTCGGCTGCCAAGTCGTCCAGGCGTATCGCAGCCAGGAACGCAGCGTCAGCCTCAACGAGATGCGCGACGCCATCGCCGCCGGTCAGATGCCTTGCGACAGCCTGCACGGCGTCTTCGGAGAACAATTCGACCCGTCAAACCCGGATGAAGAGTCGCGCCGCTTCGCGGTCGATACCTACAAGCGAGAGGCCGAACTTTGCAGCGCCCTCGGCGGGAAACTGGTGGTGGTGCACTGCTCGACAATCCGCCATGTAGGTGTATCGTATGAAGAGCGCGTCCGCCGCATCGAGCAGCTGAAAAAATCCATCGCCGAGTTGGGCGCTTTCGGAACCGGCGCAGGCATCAGGTTCGCATTCGAGAACCTGCCCGGATACCACGCCATCGGTTCGGACGTGGGCGCTCTTGCCGGAATCCTGACCGAAACAGCCGCGGCGAACACCGGCATGTGCTTCGACTCAGGCCACGCCAACATGGTCGGCGACCCCGTCGCCGCCGTCGCCGAAACCAACGGTACGATGATTTACGCGCACATATCCGATAACTTCGGAAAGGATGACGGTCACGAGATGATCACCTGCGGTACGATCGACGCCGACGCCCTTGCCACAGCGATGCACCGCATCGGCTATGACGGAACTTTCATGCTGGAGGTCTTCCATTCAGCCGACCGCATCGCCAAACTCATCGACGAAGGCCTGGCAGAACGCCTCGAAAGAATCATCAACCTGGCGAACGGAAAGGAATAATAGTAACCTGCAAAACCGGGAAAATGAGCGATTCCGCACAACAAGTTCTCTACACCATAGGCCATTCGAATCATTCGATTGACGAGTTCATCGGCCTGTTGAAACAGCACGACATCACTGCCGTTGCCGATGTGCGGTCGGCCCCCTACAGCCGGTATTGTCCGTGGTTTAATCAGGACCAACTTGCAGCGGCGTTGCGGCGGGCGGGAATAGAATATCTGTTCTTCGGCGCTGAGTTGGTCGCTCGGCCTCAGGGGTCGTCCCCGCAGGGGCATTTCGCCTGCCTCGTGAACGGTCAAATAAATTTTAAAAAGATTTCGGAAACGCCCGAATTTCAGGATGGTCTGAACCGGCTGGTCGAAGCCGGGCAGAAACACCGCGTCGCCTTGATGTGCGCCGAAAAAGACCCGCTGGATTGCCACAGGACGATCCTTCTCTGCCGGAACCTCCAGCCATATAAATTATCTATACGACACATCCTGGCCGACGGGAGCGTCGAAGACCACGACCAAACCGAGCGCAGACTTATCAAAGAGGCGAGTGTCGAACGGACTCTTTTTGAGCCCGGCCTGACGGATGCGGAATTGATCGAGCGGGCTTATGATAAGCAGTCGGTTTGTATCAGGCCCGAAGGGCCGGAAGATGTTAGCCGTGGGCGTAAGCCCACGGTGGGAGATACCCTTTCCCGACAGAGCCCCGTAGGGGCGAAAGAGCATTGTTTCTGTCGCCCCTCCGGGGCTGAACTTCTCTGATGGCGCTGTCCGTGGGCTAACGCCCACGGCTAACTTCTGTCGCCCCGTTGGGGCTAACAGGTGGCGTGGTCGCCTGCCACGCCGTAGCCTTGGCGAAGGCGGGCAGTGTTTGCCTGTTCCTTGGGGGCGATCACGGCACCCATTTACTGAAAGATCATATGGCGTCGAAGATTTCTAAAATATTGTGTCTGCTACTGATGGCGGCTGGGCTTGGTCTGGCTTCGTGCGTCGCTGATGCGCCGCCGCGGATTGAACTGGCGCGCGAGACCGTCGTGCCGGAGAAAATGGGGCTGGTCTTCTGGGTCGATGGGCTTGACATCAAGGTTTTTAAATCGCTCCAGGAGGCTGGAAAACTCCCGAATATCACAAAATATCTCATCGACCGCGGCGTAACGGTCCACGGAGCAGCCGCGTCTTTTCCCACTATCACCTACGCCAACAACGTCTCGTTCGCCACAGGCCTGCTGCCGGGCCACCACGGTATCGTCGGAAACAAGTGGTTCGACCGCAACAGCCTCATCTTCCAGAACTACAACTTCATAAAGACCTACCAGCAGGTCGATAGGGATTTTCGCGCGACGACGATTTACGAGGCCCTGGCGGGCGAATTCACCGCCACGATACTCGTTCCCGTTCGGCGCGGCGCTACACGCAACATCGACAACTGGATGTCCGCCGGCATCTCCTGGCACTTCGGCCTGCAAAAAAACGTCAACCACCTGACCACCGCACGGTTCGAACTGATAGCCGACGTAGCCAACCGCACAGGCCGATGGCCTAAATTCATCCTGGCATATTTCGTTACGCCCGACACCGCAGGGCACGCTTACGGCACAAAGGCCCCGCCATATACGGAGATGATCCTCGATATCGACCGCCAAATCGGGCACATCTGCCAATCGCTTCAAAAGGCAGGCATCCTCGAAAAGACCTACATCACGCTTATCTCCGACCATGGCTTCGTCGATACGCCGAATCACTTCGACGTAGCCGAGTATTTCCGCAAGACGCTCAAAATCCCCACGACCAGCAGGATATTCGGCATTGGTGAGGAGTTTGAGGAACGTGCCGCCCATTTCGCTAAGGCCCGCGCGGTAGTAGTAACCGGCGGGATGCGACGGTGCAGCATCCACCTGCGGGCGGGAAAACACTGGTGGGTCAGACCGACGAAAAAGGAAATAGATATCTTCGCCCAAGAACATGGTGTTTCTCCTGTGCCTCTGCTCCAATTACGCGAAAGAATTCCCTACCCCAATCTGCCGGAGTTGCTCGCTGGTTACCCGGCAACGGACCTGGTGATGGTCCGCTTAGGAGACAACAGCGTCCGGGTCCAAAACAAAACGGGTGCAGGAATCATTGACCGCATTATCCGTGATGGTAAAAAGTTGTATCGCTACCGCGTAATTTCGGGAACCGACCCGCTGGGTTATGCGTCTGATTCCAAAGCGTCGGTCTTTATGGACGGCGAATACCACGATGCCGACGCCTGGCTGGCTGCGACGCTGGATACTCCCAAGCCAGACTGCGTGCCGCAATTAATCGAGTTGAACGATTCGCCCCGAAGCGGCGACATTGTCCTTTTTGCAGCCGATGGATGGGCCTTCGGCGGGACGGAAAAGGGCGGGCATGGCGGGCTTCTGCGCCACGAGATTATCGTGCCGTGGATTTGGGCCGGGCCGGACCTGCCTGCGAAAAGTTCAATAACGGCCGCGCGGACAGTGGACTTAATGCCCACAATGTTGCATCTTATTGGGCGGCCCGAGGTAATCCCCACCGGACTGGACGGTAAAAGCCTCGCCGAAAGATTAAAAAAATCGAACCACAAAGGGCACAAAGAACACAAAGAAAAGAATTAAAAATTCATTTTGTTTTTCTTCGTGCCCTTTGTGTCCTTTGTGGTTCATTCTGTTGGCTTGAACGAACATGAACGGTCTTGACTACAAACCGATCCGCCGCACCAACCTCCGCCGGGAGCGATGGGCGATACTTGGCGTTATTGTGCTGCTGTTGGGCGCGGTGGCTGTACCGCAGGCGTTCCGAAAGGGCGCGTACCCGCCCCTGCCCGACGACGGCCCGCCGCTTAAACCCTCCCAGGCCGGCGAATTGCGAGGAATGACGATCCAACTGCAATCCCACTGGGAAGGCATCCCGTTCGAGCAGTACGTCGAAGAAATCGCACGCAGCGGCGCCAACACTATCTGCCTTTCGCTGACGGCCTACCAGGAAAACGCATCCTCCAGTTCGCTGTTCATTGAGTATCGCAAGGTCCCTTCGCTAAAGAGGCTGAAAAAACTCATCGAACTCGCCCACGACCGCGGGCTGAAGGTGGTCCTGATGCCCATCGTCCTGCTGGAGAACCCCCGGTCCGGAGAATGGCGGGGCAAGATCAATCCTACCGACCTGGACCGCTGGTGGAAGCACTACGAAGACTACATACTCTTCTACGCCCAGGTCGCCGCCGAATCCGAGGCCGAAGTCTTTATGATCGGTTCAGAACTGGTCGGGCTGGAAGACAAGACCCGCCAATGGCGCCGGCTGATTCAAAAGGTCCGCAAGGTCTATAAGGGCAGGCTGAGTTACTCCGCCAACTGGGACCACTACAAGGACATCGAATGGTGGCGGGACCTGGACCTGGCCGGGATGACCGTTTATCACGACCTGGTCGGCGACAAAAAGCCCACCCTGGAAGTGCTGATTGAGGCATGGAAGCCCATCAAAAAGAAGATCCTCGCCTGGCAGCAGAAGGTCGGGATGCCGATTCTGTTCACCGAGGTCGGCTGGCCCAACCAGGTCGGCTGCGCGAAGGAGCCGTGGAACTATTACGGCTCGGACAAGCCGGACCCGACTGCACAGGCCGATTGCTTCAAGGCCTTCTTCAGAACCTGGCAGGGCGAGAAGACTGTCGCCGGTGTTTTAATCTGGGAGTGGCGCAATCACCCCAATCAGACCGGCGGAATGGACGACACTTCCTATATTCCGACAGGCAAACCGGCCATGCAGGTAATACGCGACTATTTCAATTCCCCCGGCGCTGCGCCCCACACCGCACCTGCCACGACCTCCGAACCGACCACGACACCTGCAGCCGCCACGCAACCGGCCGTCCTCGACGAGAAGCAGGCGCGGGCGCTGGCGACGAAGCTGGCCAACGAGGCGTTCGCCAAGCGGACCTTCCGGCATCCCACCAACGGGAAGCCCGTGGGCAAGATCGAGATTACGCCGGATCGCTGGAAGCAAGTCCGACAGGAAGGCGGGCGGTGGATGATGAGCCTGTACCTGCCTGTGGGGCCGGAAGCCTCGGTTCAGTTCGCCTTGGACGGCAGCGACCACAAGGTTGTCGTCGACTATGCGTGGGAGTAGGCCACCTCTGACTTCGACAGCATCGAAAAAGTCCATCAGAGCAGCCCGTTTCGGACCCTCCTTTTAGCCAAAGAGCCGCCAGCGGGGCGACGGAAACGCGTTACCGGGGCGAGTTCCTCCGCAGCCCCTGAAGGGGCTGAATTCCTTGCGGGGCTTTTTTCCGGTGGCTCACGCCACCGGCTACTATCCCCCGGCCCTTCGGGCCTGTCATCCCGTCGCCTCTTCAACAATCGCAATCTCCTCTTCTGTCAAGCATACCCCCTCTGCGTTCTCTGCGTCTCTGTGGCCAATCACACATCCAGGTTTTTGACTTCCAGAGCGTGTTCTTTGATGGATTCGCTGCGCCGGCCTTCGAGGACGTCGCCTTCCTCGAGGGTAATGACATAGTCGTTGCCCCGGCGTTCGATCGCGGTGGTGTTCCAGTGAGCGTCGTGTTCCTCGAATGGATCTCGCAGCCGAAGCAGGCCCGGGCGCCCGGCGCAGATGCGCACCCACTCGGTCCTGCCATTTCGCCGGCGTGCCGAGACGCTGAACGCCCCTTCGGCCCGCAGGTCGGTGAAGCTCACTTCTGCCCAATCGTGCGGGACGGCGGGGAAAACCCGCACGCCGCCGCCCCAGCTTTGGATCAGCATTTCGTGGACCGCCTGGGCGGCGGCGAAATTGCCTTCGAGTGTGAAAGGACGATAGCTGTACCCCGACAATCCCAGCCGCTTGTAGTCGCCGTTGAGGTGGAACCCGTTACGCGAGACGAAGCCTTTCAGGTATAGTTCGAGCATGTTCAACGCCCGGTCCGCTTGGCCGGCACGGGCGGAAATGCACGCCATCCACGAAAAGCTGTAACCCACCCAGGACTGCATTCCCAGATGGTCCATGTGTCGCAGCGAATTGTCTATGACGGACCTGTCCCGCTCCGAACCGTCGATATTGAGGATACCCAGAGGATGGATCGCCATCAGATGTGCATGGTGGCGGTGGGATTCCTTCAGCATCTCGCCGGGCGCAAGCATGAGCGACTCGTCGCGGACGCTCAGGTCATCGAGGTGCTCCAGCACGTCCTGCCAGTGTTCGGCATCGCGGTGTTCGCCGAGCTCATTCGCCATTTCGACAAGCGCGCCGTACAACCATCGCATCAAAGCCAGGTCGTAGTGGGAATTGCTTTCAAGCCAGGCGGCCAGGGAATTGTCGTGTATTTCCGGCGAACTGGAAAGCGGCAGTTTCAACCTGCCGTCCTCAGCGGGTTCGAGCAGTCCGTCCAGGCATTCCGCAATGGCGCGACAGAAGGGGTACGCTCGCTCGGAGAGGAAATCACCGTCCATCGTATACCGCCAGTGCAGATAAAACGCATGCCCAAGCCACGCTCCGTTGGTCGGTGAACAAGAATACTGGACCCAGCCCCCCATCGCCTTGCCGTCCAGAGACATCACGCCGGGTACGCCTGCGCCGCCGGTGCTGTAGAACTCGGAAGCAAACTTCCTGAAGGTCGGCAGCAGGTCCCACAGGAAATCAAGAAAGCACAATCCCTCCTCAAGATGGTTGGCTGCGAGATACGCCCAGTACGTCAGCTGCGTATTCAGATCGTTGTGGTAGTCGCCTTTCCAGGGGGGCAGACTGTCTTCGTCGGCGGTCCAGACGCCCTGGAGCGCAATCGGAGGCGCGCCCGGGCGCGAAGCGGAACCGTAGAAGTATTGCACGAGGTTGTAGTGTCTTTCTATTGCGGCGTCGGGGAGCTCGACGGACGATTGCCGCCAGAACTCATCCCACCACTTGGCGTGCGGGGCAAACATTCCGTCGTATCCGCGTTCCAGCGCCTCGCGCACGAGCCGACAGCCCAGGGCGACGGGGTCCGGCGCGTCCTTCGTCGTCGAGACGGTGAACGCCAGCTCCGTCGCCTCCCCGCATTGCCTCCAGCCGACAACGACGGCAAAGGTGAATTCCCCCGCGCACCTCTGGCGCAGCCACCGCACATCCGCTTCGCACCCACGCTCAGCCTGGGGATATCCGAGTCTATCGGGCGACTGGCAGAACGATTCCCGTGCGGACCGGGACTGGCGGGCATGTTCGAACGGGCTGGAGATTCGAACGCCTGGCCGGGACCCGTGGACGCGAATGAGTCCGACCTTCGCCGTTGCGCTTACGAACGTCTCAATCCTGCCTACATCCAGGCGGACACTTCCTGTCGCCCGTCGCATGTCCAGGTGAAACGACCGCGCCGGATTGCCCGCGGGCAGATCGAGTTCTATCCGCCCAGCGGGGATCTTCGTCGGAAACGGGTTGTCCCTGTATGGCTTCTCGAACAATTCTCTCAGCCGCTCGCTGTCACCTTTCCGCACCAGATCCTGAATCGTCCGCCAGTTCCATTCCTCGTGCTGGAACTGCGGGGTCTCTCGCAGGTCCCAGAGGTCCCCGCGGTCCAGGGACAGCCTTATCAGCCCGTCGCGCCCCCAAAGCAGCGCGCCTATCAGGCCGTTACCCAGAGGGACTGCCTCGTCCCACCTGTCGATCGGGGCCGAGAGTGTCATCGTTCGTGTGTCCATGGGGTCTCCTGTCGCATTTGCGTAGTGGGGAAGCAGCCGTTATTTGGTTATTTGTGGACACCAAGCCTATTTCCTGGTTTTTCGGCAGGCGACCACGCCGCCCAGCCGCCTTGGCAAACGCGGCGGGACAGAGCCCCGCCGTGTGAGGGTGCACGAATCAACGAATTCACGGGTCCACGAATCACACATCGAGGTTTTTGACTTCCAGGGCGTGTTCTTCGATGAACGCTCGGCGGAGTTCGACGTTGTCGCCCATGAGGACGGAGAACATTCTCTCTGCCTCTTCGGCATCTTCCGCCCGGACGCGGAGCAATGTCCGACGCTCCGGGTCCATTGTAGTTTCCCAGAGCTGGATGGCGTTCATTTCGCCCAGGCCCTTAAATCGCCTGATCTCCATGCCCTTGCTTCCGAGTTCGCGGACAGCGGCGGTGATGCCGGCGATGTTGTCGATCTCCAGCGTCGTATCCTCGTTGACGAAGGCGAACCTGGCGGGGGGCTTCTCGCCGGTAACGGACTCGGTGCGGACGAGGAAATAATCCTCTATGTCCAGGCCGCGGGTGGCGAGTTTCGCGATGTGTTTCTCGATGTCCCTGACTTCGTGGAGTTCTGCCTTTTTCTGGAGCCTGGGACGGGCACCTGCCCCGTTGGGGCCTGCTCCGTTGCCGTTGCCTGCCCCATTGGAGTCGGACTCCTCGTCTATAAGCGTCTCCTCGTACTCGCCGAGCGCCTTGTCGAAGTCGTTCTGACTGTGGCAGAAGACGTCTTTTCCGTCAAGGACGAGCCAGTGCGTGGGCAGTTTGCCCTGCTTTCGATTGGTCATAAGGCCGGCGAAGTTAAGTCCCCGCCGTTCGACGATATGGATCTTTTCCGCCAGTTCGTCGAGGATTTCGATCAGTTCGCGGAGTTTCGCGCCTTTCAGTTCAGTCGTTGTTTGTTTTCCGGCGCTGTCGCGGATTTGCAGGGCTGTACCATCCAGACCGAGATTAATCAGCACCGCTCGCATCGCCCGTTCGTCGAGAACGTATTCGCTGTGTTTTTTTCTTGTTACAAGGTAAAGCGGCGGCTGGGCGACGAAGATCCGCCCGTTGAGGATCAGCGGCTTCATGTGGCGGAAGAAAAACGTCAGCAGCAGCGTGCGGATGTGCGAACCGTCAACGTCGGCGTCGGTCATAATGACGATTTTCCCGTATCGGCACTTGCTGACGTTCACCTCGTCGTTTCCGATACCGCAGTCCAGGGCCGAAACTATGTTGCGGATTTCCTCGTGAGCGAGCACCTTGTCGATACGGGATTTTTCGACGTTGAGGATTTTCCCCCGAAGCGGCAGGATGGCCTGATTGGCGGAATTCCGTCCCTGCTTCGCCGGTCCGCCCGCCGAATCGCCTTCCACCAGGAACAGTTCGGTGCCGGCGACATCTTTGCTTCGGCAGTCGGCTAGTTTTCCCGGAAGCGACCCTCCGCCCAGGGCGCCTTTCCGGCGCGTCAGGTCGCGCGCCTTTCTGGCTGCGTCGCGAGCCAGCTGCGCCTGGACGGCTTTATTGACAATCCGCCTTGCATCGGCGGGGTGCTCCTCCAGCCAGATGCCCAATTGCTCGTTGACGGTCTGGGTAACGAATGTTTCGACTTCGCTGTTGCCTAGTTTGGTCTTGGTCTGTCCTTCGAATTGCGGCTCGGGGACCTTTACGGAGATAATGGCCGTCATTCCTTCGCGCAGGTCGTCGCCGGAGGGCGCAGTGTCTTTTTCCTTCAGTACGCCGGCACCGCGGGCGTAAACATTCAGCGTTCGCGTCAGGGCCGAGCGAAAACCCGAAAGGTGCGTCCCGCCCTCGACAGTATGGATGTTGTTGGCGAAGGTAAAGACCGTTTCGTTGTACCCGTCGTTGTACTGGAGAACCAGTTCCAGCATGAGCGAGGACTCTTCGTCCTGCTTTCGGATTACGATGGGGCGGTGCAGCGCGACCTTGCCCTCGTTGAGGTGCCCGACGAACGCCAGCAATCCCTTGTTGAACTGGAAGGCGTCTTCCTTTTCTTCCGTCTGGTCGATTAGTTTGATTTTCAACCCTTCGTTCAGGTATGCCAGTTCGCGCAGGCGGGTCGAGAGCACCTCGTAGCGAAATTTCCTGTCAGGGAAGATTTCCGGGTCGGGCATGAAGGTAACCTGTGTGCTGGATTTTTTTCTCCGACCGATTTTTTTGAGTTTCGCCTGCCTCTTTCCGCGCCTGAACTCCATAAAATAGACCTGCCCGTCGCGGCAGACTTCGACTTCCATCCATTCGCTAAGCGCGTTGACCACCGATGCGCCGACCCCGTGAAGCCCGCCGGAGACCTTGTATGAATCGTGGTCGAATTTTCCGCCGGCGTGCAGGTGGCACATGACCACTTCGAGCGTGGAGATTTTCAGCGTCGGGTGAGGTCCGACGGGTATGCCGACGCCGTCGTCGATGACAGTGCATGAACCGTCCGCGTTGATGCGCACGGTTATGTTATCGCACCTGCCGGCCATTGCCTCGTCGATGGAGTTATCCACCAGTTCCCAGACCAGGTGATGAAGCCCGCGGGCGGTGGTGTCGCCG
>CAYUYD010000008.1:0-375 GCA_964449105.1 uncultured Planctomycetaceae bacterium
TTTTCAGGAAAGTGCTGCTCATCGGAACAAGGACTGGCCACTTAAGTGGCCAGTATTCAAGTGAAAACCTGCGAAGTAGTCACTGGCCACTGGGAAGTGGCCAGTCCTCGAGGGAATAGCCGTAGCGACTGTATTCCTTGACTGTGATGGCAATGATACTACCATACCTGTCAATCTACTTTTTCAACGGACTGCTAGTGGCGGGCGGGCTTTGCGGGGGGAAGGTTTCTTTGACGTATTCCCGTTTACCAGGCGGGACAGACAGGTCCATGATGAGTCGGCAAAGCGGCAGTTGGCGGACCCGCACCGTCTCCGGCGTTTTCCGCCGTAACACCGACGCACCCGCCACGTTCTTTTTCGGCCCTGGTCGCAATC
>CAYUYD010000008.1:385-17251 GCA_964449105.1 uncultured Planctomycetaceae bacterium
GCGCATCGGAGTCCTTGTAGGCCGTCAGATCTTTTGCCTGGCAAAAATGACCCTCATGCCACTTATAGTTATGGTCATCCTCCCCGACACGATAGGAAAAACCCACCGTCATCAGGCAGTCCAGGCTCTTGAACCCGCGGTTGGCGTTCGAAAGATCATAAAACACCCACCCGGCATCGGGGAAATAGACTTCAATAAACGCGTGGCCACTGTCACCGGAACCGATAAACTGCGCGTTCACCATTTCGGCAGGGATACCCAACTTTCGGATGATGGCGCAGGCCAGTTTCCCCATGCCGGTGCAATTGCCGGCCTTTTTGGCCAGAATGGTATCGCTGCCCAGCCCAGCACCACGTTGAAATTTAACATTATCGCAAACCCAATCGCATGCCAGTTCCACAGCCTCTTCGGCCCATGGGGTCTTGGCGCGAATGTTTTTACAGATCGGTTCCAGGGCGGGATTGTCCGAATTAATTTCCTTGTCGCTGACCAGAGACGTCGCGAAAAACTCCAGAACTTCCTTGGGATAATCCAGCTTCGCCGCAGTTAGCAGAACGGCGCTACAGGTCAGTTCGACGACAAGTTTCTGTGTGACGCTGATCGTGTCTACCTTCGGATTCTCCCAGGTCAGCTCATAATTGCGGCGGGGCATGCCACGATCGTCGGCCGTAATCTCGATCTTGTCGGGCTGGACACTGTAGGTAAACTCCGAATCCCGGATGACCTGCTGGTTGGTTGCGCCCCAGAAGCTCATCATGGACGGAATGGCAGCGACGGTCTTCTTGCCCTTGGTGACGGGAATGTCGTACTGGCGAACAACGCTGACCTTTCGCGCGTTTTTCATTATGGACGGATTGTACGTGGCGGCGTAAACCGTCCACCCGACAAGTAAAAGTGCGACCACACCAACAACAAAAACGGAAATTCGACGCGTCATGACTATTCCCTTCTCTCAAGCTTCGAACTGCCTGTTCATCCAGGATTTCCCATATGGCGATTGGCCCACGACCGTCGCAGGCCGTTCTTTCTGATTATCTTCTGCTGTAATTGGTAAGTCGTAGGGCGTGCAACTTGTTGCACGCGGAACCTGTCGCAGCAGTCCGTAGCCTTAATCTTAATCAATAGAAGGTGCATCATCAGCTACGCTTCGACGCAGCCTACTAACTAACTTCCGGAAGGCGCGGCGGAAGAAAGCCTATTTCGCCACGATAAGTTTGATGCGGTTGGCAGTAATCTCCTGGACCTTCAATATGGGGTCCTTCAGTTCCGTCAACCGTTCGGCAAGGTTCTCGTTGGTGAATTTGTACTCTACGTCGATGTTGGCGATGGACTCGGTGATATCCCTCAGCCTGATGGCCTGTACGCCGTCGATCTTCTCGGCCACCACCTTGAAGGATTTCCAGCCTTCGAAGTCCATCCCTGAAACGCTCAGCGCTACCGTCCTTGAGACGTTGGCCCGTTTCCGCCAGGCCTCGATGACGGCTGACAGTATCTTCGGCGAGGAGTCCTTCGCCAGTTCCGCCAGGGCCTTGCTTTCTCCGCCTGCCCGCTGGAGAACGGTAGCCGTCGTCGGGCCGAACGTCTTCGACGCCAGCAGCCTGCCCGAGTCGGTCTGTATCACGCGGAGCGTGAGGGTGGCTATATATTGATACATCTTCTGATCGGCGACGGTTATTTCCTTTCCGAGCCTGGCAGTCGCCTGTCCTGTAACCACGACATCGGCGTGGAATCGCGCGCCCAGGGCGGCAACTTCCTTGGCGTCGTCCTTAATCACCGCCAGAAGCAGGTCTCGCTTGGAGACGTTGATGGTCGTCTCGCGGTCCATCAGCGTCAGGCCTTTGGAGATGAAATAATCCTCCAGTATGCTCTGCACGGCACCGGCCTGGTCGGTGACGTACGTCGGGCGGCCGGCGGTGGTCCACGAGGTGGCTTCCGCCACTGCGATGATGACGCGCGGGTTGTTCTCCCGGTTGACGGTGTGCGCGATGCCGGCCCAACTCTCCTCGAACTTCCTCGTGGAAACCAGCGCCCTGACCTTCACGGTGGTATTGCCGTCCTCCACGATCGGTTTGCCGACCACGTTGTACTTGATCACGTATCCGACAGTGTCGGCCAGAACCTTGTCATAGACAGCCCTGTAGTTCTCGGTTTTGGACTGCGCCCTGATGAACACCCCGCACGCCTGTTCCACTGCCGTTCGGAGAGCGGTCTTGGTGGCCTCATCTTTGGCGTTTTCGTTGTCCCCTGCCGCCGTACCGGTGGCTGTTACCCACGTTTCGACAGGCTCGGTCCTGACGTCCTGGGAAAACGCCCATTCGGCGGGGACCAGGCAAACCGACACGGTCAGCAACACCAACAGGCTCTTGATAGATTTCATCGACGGTTCTCCCGTTTTTTACTTCTATTCGGCCTTCATCTTGCCTTTGATGACGTTGGACGACACGTCCGTGATCTCCAGGCCCTTGACGGTATCGGAGAGATTCTCGGCCAGTTTCTCCGCGTTGTCCTTGCATTGGATGGAGAGTTCAGCCACGCCGTTGCGGAATTCGCCGCTCACGTCATCGACGCCCTTTACGGTCTCGAGGTCCTTCTTGAGCTGTCTGTACCGGGCGAAATTAAGCCCCTCGACGTGCAGCTGGATCGCGCCGCCTCCCTGTAACACGTCCACCCAGAACCGAAGGACGTCTTTGACCGTGCCGGCGGCGATCTGCCGGGCCTGGAGGTCGAGCGCCTGCTTGGCCGCCGACCGCCACACCTGCTGCACGCCGCGTGTGGCTACGCCCGGAATGCTCGACAGAAGCCGGGCGTCGTCCGACTGGTAGCACTTGATGTTGGCTTCGGCCTCATACGGGAATACCTTGATACCGCTGATCATCTTAGGGTCGCCGGGTACGGAATTGGCCGACCCGGTAATGAAGATTTGTGCGCCGAACCGCTTGGCAACGGCCTGGACCCTGGCGGCGCTGTCCTCGGCGACCGCTGCGGCAAGGTCTTTCCTGTCGATCTCCTTGAGTTGCTTCTTGTCCACGAGGACAAATCCGGACTTGAGCAGGAGGTTCTCAATCCGCGTCTGGACGGTCGAGTCCTCGACGACCTCGACCCTCCTGTCGGGGTGCGTTACCTTCTCGCTGACGAAGACCATAATTTTCGGAATGCCCTTCGCCTTCAGCAGTATCTTAACCGTACCCCATGTGGCCTCGATGCTGGAAACCGAAACGACGGCAGTGATCCTGACCTGCCACGTCCCGTCGTCCAACTCCTTCTCCGAAAGGACCTTCTTCTCCAGCACAAACCCCGCCGCCCGCGCCAGGACGGTGTCCCTGGCCAGCGTAAAGTCCCTGGTCTCGGATTCGGAATGGATATAGGCGCCGGCGCCCTCCTCGACGGCCTTGCGCAAGGCGTCGGTCTCCGCTTCCTTCTTGTCCATGCCCTGTCCGACAACGGTTACTTCCCTGGTTTTGACATCCCTGCCGGCCTCTTGGCCCGAAGCGGCAACGGCCAGGCCCATCGCCGCCAATACCGCCGCCAGGATTCCCAGTCGCTTCATATCCGTCTCCTATCGGTCGCCTTATCGGACCGCGGCATCGGCGCAGCCGACACACAATCGCCGGCTCCACCGATGCCTGCGATGCGATAAGGGCGTCCTGCCTGCGCTACTTCAATATCGTCGTCCGTCCGGCGGGCACGGTTACGTCAATTGTCTGCTCCGATTCGGAGTGGACGTCGTCCTTCCCGTAAGGTCCTGCCAGCGATCCGTCCTTGGTGATGTGGAACCACCACTTGGACGGAGAATCCTCGGTAACCGTAAAGGACTGTTGCGCTCCTGCGCCGGCGGAAAGACGGCACTGGGCCGGCATGTCGCTGTTCTTAACGGTCAGCGTGGTGGTCAATCGCCCGCCGGCGCTGACTGCCCCGACGGTGGCCGTCTCGTCGGGCGTGCTGAGTTGGATCGTCCTGGTCATTTCACTGTGATTGGCGACGGAAATCTGAACCTTTTTGGCGCATCCGCCCGCAAGGACGGTACACGCCGCCAACACGACAAACAGAATCTTTGCAAGTTTCATGTCAAGTTCTCCATTCCCGGTGTTGCTAGTTCACCTTGAGGGTCATTTTTTCCTGATAGTAAAGCACCATGTTCCACAGCGGTCCCAGGTCAATCTCCACCGTAACCTGCACCGTGCCGTCCTCGAGCATCCTCTCCGAGCCGTTGACCCTTCGGCAGCCCTGCTGGAAAGTCAACATGCTGGTGCGGATTCGGTCGTCCATGGCCACAAAATCCTTGACGGAGGTCTTACTGGTGATCCTCAGGCCGTCAAGTTCCTCGGCCAGTTTTCGTCGCCCATCCAGTTCGGCGGCTCGCTGTGCCATCAGTTTGGCCTGGGCGGCATTGCCGGCGGTATTGTCGATCGCCGCATCGCCCGTCGCCTGGAGCACCGGCGGCCATTTCATAACCTCGTTGCCGATTACCAATGCTGTTACGCCCTGCGGGCCGAGGTCCTTGAGGTAATCCTCTGGAGGCACGCCCATGCCCGTCTCGCGGACGTCCTTATCTTCCGTGCGGGCGCTGATCCGCTCGATGTCGGCTACGACGACCTTGTTGCCCTTGTAGAACTCCTTGTGCCACCTCTGGAGGTTGACGATCAGGTCCCGGACCGTAACTTCCATCTCCACCTCGACGATTAACTCGCTGTCGTGGTAGCGTGTTCCGACCTCGCGTGCGCCGCGAAGGAATGTCGCCATCTGGGTCCGAATCCGGTCGTCGGTGGCGACGAAATCCTTGACGGTGGTTTCGGATGTAATCAGCAGGCCATTGATCCGCTCGCCCAGTTTTCTCAGTGAGTCGAGGCGCGCTGCCCGCTCTGCCATCAGGCGTCCCCGTCCGGTGCAATGGGCCTGCCAGTACGCCCATGCCCTCCTGGACATTATGTCTTCGCCGCCGGCGCCCGGTTTGGACATGGTGCCGCGAGCCTCCAACTCAGGCCTGGGAGCGCCGGAACCGGTCTCGCGGAGGGTCTTCTCCGTGGTATTGACTATTATCTTGTCGATGTCTTCGTAACGGACCTTGTTGCCCTTGTAATACTCCTTGTGCAGCCTTTGGAGCTGCACCACGATCTCCTGGATTGTTACTTCCAGGGTTACCTGGCAGATGCCGTCGGGAGCCCACTTGGGTTCGTCGACCTCTTTCATGCCGCTCAGCCATGACATCATCGAGGTCTGGATGCGGTCGTTGGTGGCTACGAAATCCTTGACCGTGGTCTCGGAAGTAATGACCAGCCCATTGATCCGCTCGGCCAGTTTCCTCATGGCATCCACTCGCGCGGCCCTCATGGCCAGAAGCTTGTTCTGCGCGGCAAGCTTCTCTTCGACGGGACCGGCATAAGCCGACACCGTTACGGTCAGGACCATCCCGACCGTCAGCAGGAACAGAAAAATCTTTGTCTTGCCCATAGTTCCTTTCCTTTCACGTTATTACACCGTTTTCTGAAATGCCCGCCCTACGAGGACGGGCCGTATTCGCTTTTCGGTGCGCCGGCCGGCGGGGCTATTTGCCCGACTCCGCTCGCACCCGCTTCCTGGCCAGGATGAACTTATCCTTGGCGCTCATTCGGCAGGCCTTGTCGTAGTATTCGTAGGCCTTTTCGAGATTGCCCATCGCCTCGTAGGCTATTCCGGCGTTGAACGCGGCGCCGTAGTCGTCCGGTTTGGCGTTCAGGGCATCGAGGTAGCATTCCAGCGCGTCCTTGTACTCGCCGGCGTAGGCGAACTGGTTGCCGTTACCGACCGCCTTGCTCTTGCCATTTTCCGGCACAACCTCCACGCGGACCTGGTGCGGGCTGACCTTAGCCAGGAAATCCTCCACGCACTGATCGAGCAGGCCTGAGGTGATCTCGTCGGCGGGGGGAAGTTTAGCGCCGCCCATGCCCATCATCGAGGCGACAGCCCCTCCGCCGGTCTGCTTCTGTTTGTCGGAGTCGAAGCTGTGTTCGGACTGGACCGCGGCGATCACCTTGCTGGTGCCGATGTCGTCCATGAAGAAGGACACCGAAACCGTGCAACTCCTGCGGATATAGGGAACGGTCTTGGTCGTCTGCCTGAGGGGATCGAATACCGACCTGGTGAGATGCTCGTCTTTGGCAAAGGTTCTCACGGTCCCGTACACCATCGCGTCCACCTTGGCGATCTGACCGACCTTGCGGGCCGAGTCTTCGTTGGGATTGGAGATCATCGTCTGCAAGTCTCGCTCATCCACGATGGCCTTGAGCCGCATGCGGTCCACCAGTTCGTAGCGGTGGAACTTCTTATTGTACTCGTCCAGGGCAGATGCCAGCTTGTCCGCCGCCATCTCGCCCCATGCCTTGTCGCCGGTCGATTGTCCCCCAAACTCGGCTATGGCCAGTTTCTTGATACTGGCAGATACCTGGTATGTCGGCTGGCGGTCGTAGAGCAGCACAATGGCCTGCTTCTCGCCGCACCCAACCGCCGCCAGGACGATTAACGCCAACACGAACATCATGGCTGGACGAGGCTTCATACCAGTTCCTTTTTCTTGCCGGAGCATATCCGCCCGCAGGCCCGACAGAACCAAAACCTGCCGGAACGGAATAACCCTACCATTGCAATGCGATATGTTCAAGTTTTAAGTCTTAATATTTATCATTTATCGGTACCGCTCGGCAGGGGTCTTTAATTTAACGTAACCGCGAAACATTCTTATTATTCTTATTGAAAACTCCGGCTGCTGTCGATGTTAAGTTGATTATTAGTCGATGCCGAATCCGTTCATGAGCCTTTTGCCGATTCCGCTCGCGACCAAGGTTATCTATCCAAATTCAACTTCTTAGCAAACGACGGCAGGAAATCGTTTATCTCCTCGTCGATAATCTTGATCTTCGCGCGAATCATGTCCGACCCGTGACTAAACGTGTGGTCGCCACCATAATAGAAATCCAGCCGCACATCTGCCTCCATGACGCCAAGCGCCGCTTGCGCGTTTTCCTTTTCATCCAGGAGTATCTCGCGCCAACGCTTGTAGTCCTTTCTCGCCTTTGCGAGTTCCTGCGGACTTTGGGCTTCCTGCTTGGCAAGCGCAAAGAGCCGATCGCGAATTTGGCAGGACTCGCGAAAGTTGGCTTCAGTTCGCGCCGTGTGATACATCCACCGCATGGGCGAGCACTCCGCCTCGAACATCAGGTTGTGCCGCTTCTGCACCAGTGGGCGGGCGGCGTCAACTTCATCCACCGCCTTTTTCAGCAACTTCTCCATCCGCCGATAGTAGTCCATGAGGACATCTGCGTCGCCAGCGCCAAGGGGAGAAGTGTCAAAGGTCGGGCGCAGCTTCAGGCCTTCCTCATCGGTGGCCTCGCCCCTGAAAAGGAATTGCCCGTAGAACACTTTCGGCAACTTGGCAGAGAGGTCTGCGCACATGGGATGCGCCGGGCCAAGGTAGTAAGGACCCTTGTAGTAGCTTGGTATCATAGGGGTCAATTCCATGGCTTTTGAGACGTATCCCCATGCTTTTCGCAGGTGCGGCCCGGCCTGCTTGCCGGCGATGCGAGCGGCAAAGGACTGGAGCAATTCTTCCTTCGGTGCGGCGGGAGTCCACCAGACGAGTTTGGAAACCTCAGCGGCGCTTGTGCCGTAGCAGGGCTTGAACGCGGGGAAGACCCAGGCCCCGTCGGCTCCGCATGAGGCCAGGGCCTCGGCGCGATCCAGCCAGCGATCCATGCACGGGATGTGCGGAACGCCGACGGCCTCCAGCGAAATCTCCGGCTCGCTCTTGAGGTGCACGCCGATCCCCGCGGCCTTGCAAAGCTCGATCTGCTTTTTCGCCCGCGGGCCTGGGCCTATCAGGTCGATGCTGTAATCCCACAGATGCTTGCGGATACCGCCGGGCTTAAGGACGTACTCATCCTTCTCGATCTCCGTGAACAGGCTTGTGCCGGGTTTGAGCAATTTGATCAGGCCTGACTGCTCGGCGTCGGCCGACCAGACGTGCACGGCCGAGTATGGCCAAACGCTGATGTCCGCCTTGGGATTGACCTTCCTTGCCGCCGCGGCAAGCATGTTGCACAGATTTGAGACCGCCTTGTCCGGTCCAAGGGGTTCGCATCGCTTGCAGTTGGTGTGGCCCTTTTGGACGCCATAAGGGCGCATGAAACAGTGATAAAAGCCTTCGCCGCCGATGATGATCTGCACGCCGTCCAGGTCCGGCACGGCCCGGAAGATGCCCTCGACGGTTTCGGTGAAGAACTTCTTGACCAGCGGATGCTCGGTGCAAAGGATGTACTCGCCGTCGGCCTTCCAGGTCAGGGCGCCCCTGATGTCAGGATGCTTCTGGAAAACCGGGTCGTCCTTCCGGAACTTCTTGCGCGTGGTGAGGATAATGTACGTCTTGAGGCCGTAGCGACGGGCTTCCTTGCCCTTGCGGGCGAGGTTGACCAGGCCCGGTGGATTCCGCCGCTTGGCAAGTTCTGCAATCGCGTCGGAGACGGACAGCGAGTAGAAGTCGCTCCCGCCCAACATGACCGCGTTGAAGCCCATGAACACAAGGTCGCGATGCGTTCCCAGCCACGGCGTCGTCCCCAGGCGCACCGCCAGGCGAGGGCGATAGACCTGCTCGCCCTCGATGAGTATGGGCGCCTGGCGCAGGCCGATAATCTCCACCAATTTGACCACGCCGTCCCGCAATCCCGCGGCGTCCAGACCCGCCACTATGACCTGGTCAGGCTTGACAGTTATGGTGAAGCTTTCGGCGACATCCGTGGTCCCGCCGCCGTTGTCCAGCAATACCACTGCCGGAACAGAAGGGTGTGTCATCTTCTCATGCGGGAGTTTTTGTATCTCCAGTTTCACGCCCATGCACCGCTCCATGAACTCGGCGAAGTCCCCGGCCATGAGTCCGGCCAGCGGCGTGGCTTGGCTTGAGAGGACGATCTTCCATTGAGGGTCGATCATGACCTCGCCCGTGGCAGGCTTTTCCTGACTGTCGCGGCTGAAGCGGGAAAAGTAATCTCTGGACAACTCGGAGAACGGACTTCCCTCGTATGCAGCCTTGGATTCAGCGCCCAGTCGGGCACATACTTGCGATAACGTTTTTGCTGGTTGTGGTCCACAGCCGAAGATTGTCATGATCGTCACGCACTCCAAAGCCAGGGAGACTTTCAGAATAGCAATCCTGTAGATAATCATCATCCGCCTTTCTTTATTCAAGAAAAATATGAGCCTGTTGCACAGTGATTCCCGAATCTAACCATTAGATTCGGCGGCCGCTCGTCAGGGCGGAGCCTGCCGTAGCCCGGTGGGAGGGAAGACGGCTTACCTCTCTCGTTCCCACGCGCCTTGTTCAAGTCTTAAGTCTTAATATTTATCATTTATCGGTACCGCCCGGTGGGAATCTTCAACGTAACCGCGAAATATTCTTATTGAAAACTCCGGCCGCTATCGATATTAGATTGACTATTAGTCAGTAGGGCTGGCAAACTTGCCCGCGGAACTTTTGACACTGTGCCCTGTAAGCATTTCGCGGGCCAGTTGGCCAGCCCTACGAACTATCATTTCAGCAATGCGCACCACCCGGATCCTGAGAAGCGTGAACCCGGCCACTACGTTTCCGTCGGGTCTGACAGCACAGGGGCGCAGATTGCTGGTCTGGTATTCAAGCCTGCCATGATGCTTGAACAGTCATGCCGCAACACGGCAGACTGAATGTCGTTTATCGGGGGACACCATACGGATTTTATTGACAATCGTTGTAGTACGGCTATGCCGTGGAACATGGCAAGGCTTGCAAGGGTAATTGTGCCGGGTTATCCGCATCACGTTACGCAGCGCGGCAGCCGGCGGCGGAAGACGTTCTTCAACGAGGAGGATTACCGCGAGTATCGGCGTGACTCTCATCCAACATGGGCCGGTTTTCGTGGGGCAGGTCAGTGGATAGCGAGCGTTTCCCCGCCACGGCGGATCTTCGACAGGTCCTTACGATGTCTGGGGCACTTCCCAATCCATCCGCCTGCGGCGCTTGACGCACCGTCAGGCGGTCTATACACTAAATGAGCCAGAGCCCGGGCCGGACGAACGGCGGTCCAATCAGGGGCTGTTGCAGGCGATAAATAAGTCCGTGTAAATACCGGGAGTCATTAGTGGCCGGCAGTTTCAGGAAAGATTTCAGACGGTTTTTTGTTCGCGGCCTGGCGGCGGTGCTGCCGGCAATTCTCACCGTTACCATTATTATATGGCTCTTTGCATTGATTCAAAAGTACATCGGCAAATATATCAACAATGCCGTCCAATGGGTCATTGTGCAGTTTTACTGTCTCATGGAACATGCCGCCCTTACGTGGAAAGGGCCGGACGATTATTGGAATCCGGTAAAAGACGTCTGGAGCGATTACCGCCTCGGATGGATCGGATTCCTGCTGGCCTTCGTGGCGATTTATGTCTTCGGGCGTTTCGTGGCGAGTTTCATCGGGCGAGGTGTATGGGCCACGATCGAACACGCGCTTACGCGAGCGCCGGTTATCAAACAGATTTATCCAAGCGCAAAACAGGTAACCGATTTCCTGCTCTCCGAGCGAAAGGCGGAATATTCCCACGTAGTGGCGGTGGAGTATCCCCGCAAAGGCATCTGGTCGCTGGGATTGATGACCGGCGAGGGAATGCGAACATTGAACGAAAAAGTCGGTTCGGACATGCTGACTGTATTTATCCCCTCTTCCCCGACGCCCGTTACAGGTTATACCATCATGGCGCGGCGGGACGAGGTAATCGACATGCCGTTGAGTATCGACGAGGCATTTCGTTTCACCGTCAGCGGCGGCGTGCTTGTTCCCCCTGCCCAGCGCCGGCTTGGAAAAACAGGCGGGACCGTCGCGATCGAAGCACCGGTCGAAACGAAAAAAACAAAAGAATGAGTAATTACGGGTTTATTGGCCCCTGATGCGGGAGAAATTAATCGTGAAAGTATCCGTAGTAGCGAGGCACATTGAATTGACGGACGCAATGAAAGACTATGCTCGGGAAAAGGTGGACGGGCTGCCGCATTTTTATAACGGATTACAGTCCGTTGATATAACATTCGCCGTGGATGCCGGTGAGCATTTCGTCGAGATCGTAGCCGCCGGAAAACGCAAAAGCGTCTTCGTAGCCCACCATCGAGGGCGGGATATGTACGCCTGCGTGGACCAGTGCGTCCACATACTGGAAGAGCAGTTGCGCCGCCACAAGGACAAGGTTCGCGACCGCCATGGGCCGACACACGAACAGATTAATAGCCGGCAGTCAGCCGCCGGTGAACGTTTGACTGACGATGAGGAGTAAAAGATGAAATTATCGGACATAATCGTTCCGGGTGCCATCACTGCAGATCTGAACGCCACCACGCGCAACGAGGCAATCGAGCAGTTGCTGTCGTTGCTGGCAGATGCCGGAGCCATTTCGGCACGCACCGTCAAGGAGGCGACCGCGGCAGTGCTGGCCAGGGAAAAACAGGCCACTACCGGCATAGGTAAAGGTGTAGCCCTGCCCCACGCCAAGATTAAATCGGTCAAGCGAGTCATCGGGGCGATAGGCCGATCCGGCACGGGCATCGAGTTCGGTTCGCTGGACTCAAAACCCGTTTATATAGTTATCCTGCTGTTGTCCAATCCCGACAATCCCGATGAACACCTTCAGGCTATGGAAACAATTTTCAAACACGTACAACGTGACATTTTCCGGAAGTTCCTCCGCCAGAGTGATACGAACGAAGCAATTACCGACCTCATCGCCGAAGCGGATGAACTGGCGTAAATCGATTACAACAAAAAACAGAAAGAGGGCGGGATTATAGGGATTTTCGATTTTGGATTTTCGATTTTGGATTTCACGAAAAAACCATCCCGCCGCAGGCGGGTGGGCCCCAATCGAAAATCAAAAATCGAAAATCAAAAATCCCTATAATCCCTGTAATCCTGCTATCTTTCCGTTTTGCAAAGCGACAAAGACAATTGAGCATATACGAGACAGAAATAACGCTGACCAATAAACATGGTCTGCACGCCCGTCCGGCGACACAGTTCGTGCAACTGGCCAATAAGTATGAAGCAAAAATAGAGGTCTTAAAGAACGATCTCGTCGTTGACGGTAAGAGCGTTACCTCGATGCTGACGCTTGGCGCAGAAAAGGGCACTTTGCTGCGCATCAGAGCAGAAGGACAAGACGCCGACGAAGCCGTCAGCAGACTGGTCGAATTAATTGAAGGCAAATTCGGCGAAGAGTAACACGAATTACGCGAATTTTCACAAATTACACAAATTTCAGAAAAGAAAAAATTCGTGTAATTCGCGGATATTCGTGTAATTCGTGGTGAAATTATGGAAATCAAGAAAGGCATCGGAGTTTCACCAGGCGTGGCGATCTGCCAGGCTGTCGTTCTGGATGCGGAGGAATATCGCATTCCCGAGCGGCATATAAGCGCCGACCTGGCAGCCCATGAGACAGACCGTCTCGAAAACGCCCTTACCGGGTCCCGCGAAGAACTGACCGAACTGCGCAACCGCACTGCCCAGAATCTGGGCAAGGAACTGGGGGCGATTTTTGATTTCCACCTGGCGCTGCTGGACGACAAATCCCTGCTGGAAAAAATCAGGGGAAAAATCGAACACGAAAGCGTAACGGCCGAGTTCGCCGTCGCCACCGTCCTGCGCGAATATGCCAAAGAATTCCTCCAGATGCCGGAGTACCTTGCCGAGAGGGTCAAGGACGTCTATGACATCGAGAAGCGTATCCTCCGCCGATTAATCGGTCAAAGCCGGGAAAACCTCTCCAACCTGACCGAAGACGTAGTAGTGCTCGCGCACGATCTTACGCCTTCCCAGACAGCCGGTCTCGACAGAGACCACATCCTGGGACTTGCCACCGACGCCGGCGGGCGGACCAGCCATACCGCCATTGTCGCTCGCGCGCTCGGTATCCCCGCGGTCGTCGGACTTAACGATATAACCGTCTCTGTTGACGCCGGAGATATGGTAATCATCGACGGCAACCGCGGCGTCGTCATCATCAAACCGGACGAAGCCACTATAGAAGAGCATCGCCAGTTCCTCAGTCGCCAGGTCGAGTTCACCCGTGAACTGGACCGCCTGCGAGACCTGCCGGCCATTACGATGGACGGGCACGAAATAGCGCTCCTGGGTAACATCGAGTTCCCCGACGAGGCGGCGAACGTCCTGGCGAAGGGCGGACACGGCATCGGGCTGTACCGAACCGAATTCCTGTACCTGGAAAAGGAAACCGAACCCACCGAAGAGGACCATTATCAGGCGTACTGCAGGGTGATTGAGATTATGAAGGGTCGCCCCGTGTGCATCCGCACGCTCGACCTGGGCGCCGACAAGTACACCCAGGCGCACGCCCTCATGCCGGAGCGAAACCCATCCCTGGGCTTGCGAAGCATCCGCTTCTGCTTCCAGCATCTCCCGATGTTCAGGACGCAGCTGCGGGCCATTCTGAGGGCGTCAATGAAGGGCGAGGTGTCCATCATGTTCCCGCTGATTACCACGTTGATGGAACTCCGCCAGGCAAAGATGATCCTGCGCGACGTGATGGAAGACCTGGAGGAGGAAGGCATCGATGTCCGCACGGACGTACCGGTCGGAATGATGATGGAAGTTCCCTCGGCGGCGCTCCAGTCCAATCAGTTCGCCCAGGAGGTGGATTTCTTCTCTATCGGAACCAACGACCTGATCCAGTACACGATGGCGGTGGACCGGACCAACGAGCGCGTTGCGCCGCTGTTCTCGGCTGCGAATCCGGCGGTTCTGCGACTGATAAAGGAAGTCATCCGTGCCGGGCAGCGATACGACGTTGGAGTAACTCTCTGCGGCGAGATGGGAAGCGACCCGGAATATATCCTCCTGCTGTTGGGGATGGGGATGAGGACGCTATCAGTGGCCCCGCCGATTATCCCGGAACTCAAAAAGGCGATTCGTTCGATAACAATCGAACATGCCCGCCGGGTCGCCCGGCACGTGGCAACGTTCAATACCGACAAACAAATAGTCTCCTACCTGCGAGACCAGATTCGCCAGGTAATGCCGGAGGCTTACTAAAAGATAGGGACTAGGGACTAGGGATTAGGGATTAGGGACTAAAAAAACGGAATACCGCATGTTCGCCCTGGTGAAATCGAAAATCAAAAATCAAAAATCAAAAATGCAATCGACACAATGGGCAGTGTGGTTCACCGTCGAGGGTGATTTGCGGTTCCTCTCGCACCGTAACATGATGACGCTGTGCGAACGTTCAGCCGCTCGGGCCAAACTGCCGATAAGGTTCTCTGAAGGATTCAATCCTCGCCCGAAACTGTCTCTGCTCCTGCCTCGCCCGGTAGGCGTAGCCAGCCAATGCGAACTGTTGATAATCGAATTTGACCGGGATGCCGCATATCTGTCGGAATCAGACCTGGCCTCGCGCCTCGGTGAGCAGTTTCCCGGCGGAATGAAATTGATAAAGGTTGAACCGCTGCCGGATAAGCCCAAGGCGCGAGTCAAGGCGGTTACGTATGAACTGGCGATGACCGACTCTGAACAAGGGCGGGTAAAGTCTCGTCTGGAATCGCTGAAACAGACTCCAAAGTGGGAAGTTTCTCGCCGTCACAACCCTGCCGACGATAAATCTGCCAAGGTGGAAGAATTTGTGGACATCAAGGGACAGATAGGTAACATCGGCATATTGCCAGGCCGGAAAAATGAAGGTCGGCTGTCGTTCACGCTTGCGCCCACCGCCCCGGCCGGACCCATCGGACCGGAACGGGTGCTCAGACTCATAGGCCTGACCGATGTAACCGAAGCCCTTGCCGAACTAAAAAAAACAGCCCTGGAATGCGTATTCTGACGCCCCGGGTACATAATGAAGGAACATAAGAGTATGGCAAAGGAAATGTTGATAAACGCCCAGCCGGACGAGTGCCGGATAGCCATTGTCGCCGACGGTGAGCTAACCGAACTCTACGTCGAGCAGGCATCGAGCCTCTCGCAGGTCGGAAACATCTACAAGGGTCGCGTAACCAACGTAGAACCGTCGATCCAGGCGGCTTTCGTGGACTTCGGAAAGCCCAAGAACGGCTTCCTCCACATATCCGACCTGAACCCGGAATATTTCCCCGAAGGTCAGAACCACCCTGAAGCCGTCGGTAAAAAACTGACCCGCAAAGAACGCCCCCCTATCCAGAAATGCCTACGCCGAGGGCAGGAAGTACTCGTCCAGGTAATCAAGGACGGTATCGGCACAAAAGGGGCGACGCTGACAACTTACCTCTCAATTCCGGGACGATACCTCGTGCTGATGCCGGGGATGCACCGGCTCGGTATATCTCGAAAAATCGAGGATGAAACCGCAAGGGCCAAGATGCGCGCCATACTGGAAGAACTCAAACCTCCGCCCGATCTTGGCTTCATCGTACGGACCGCGGGAATGGACAGGTCAAAGCAGGACCTCCAGAGAGACCTGAATTACCTTACCAGACTATGGAGAGTCGTCGAACAGCGATGCAAAGAGGTCGGTGCGCCTGCCGAAATATACCAGGAATCGGACCTTGTCATCCGCACTATCCGCGACATCTACAATTCGGACATACGGCGAATTATCTGCGACGATGAAACAGTAGCCTTCAAAGTCAAGGAGTTCCTCCATCTGATATTGCCGCGAACGAACAACCGGGTTGAACTGTACAGCGACCCAATCGGCCTGTTCTACGCTTTCGGATTGGAGCAGGAAATCGAGAACATCGCCTCCCCTCGCGTTCCACTCGCTTCCGGTGGGTCGTTGATAATCGACCAGACCGAGGCCCTGGTGGCCATCGACATCAACTCCGGGCGGCTCCGCGACACCGACAACGCCGAGACTATGGCGCTTCGGATAAACACCGAAGCGGCCCACGAGATTCCACGGCAACTGCGTCTTCGCGATCTCGGCGGCGTGATCGTCATCGACTTCATTGACATGGTCGGCGAAAAACATTGCCGGCAGATTGAAAAGATACTCCGCGAAGAGGTCAGGAAAGACCGCGCCCGGACGAAGATACTGCGGATGAGCCGGTTCGGAATCGTGGAGATGACGCGCCAGCGAGTCAAACCGTCGCTGACAAGTGCGACTTCACGCCCGTGCCCGAATTGCGGCGGGGTCGGGCGAGTCAGGTCGGCCGGATCGCAAACGCTGGCGGTAATACGCACGCTGCGACTGGCTGTGAGCGACGAACGCATTGCGAAAATCGAACTGTCCGTCGCCGACACCGTCGCAGAACATATCTTCAACTTTCATCGCCGAGACATCACCGAACTGGAAAAGGCCTCGCAGACACGAATTATCATTACCCCCTGCGTCGACCTGCCGGTCAGCGAGGTCAGGCTGAAATGCAGCGATACTCGCGGTTCAACGGTCCAATGGGAAGCGGAATCGGCCATCTCCGGAAAAACCAAAGAAATCACGACACGGGAAATCACCAACGATGACATTGCGCCGTTCCGAAAGCAGCAAATCGAGGAAGCGGAAAAAACGCCCATCGACGAATCCGACGACATCAAGGCCGGTGACTCGAAGACCAAGAAGAAATCCCGTCGAAGACGCCGAGGCAGGAAGAAAAACCCCCACACGGAAACCGGCGAAACGAAAGTCGAGACGAAAAAAGAAGAAGAAAAAGACAACGGAAAAGGACCGGAACCTGCACAGGCGGGAACAAAAAAGAAATCCCGCCGAAGACGACGAAGCAGGAAGAAAAAAACTACCCCTGAAAACCACAGCGACACCTCTGGAAACAAGGGTGAAACATCTGAAAACAACGGCGAAATCGCAAGCGGAACCTGAACAGATTGCATTAATCAGGTAGTTAAA
>CAYUYD010000008.1:17261-21665 GCA_964449105.1 uncultured Planctomycetaceae bacterium
CGCAATCCGCAATTGTATCACGATTTGCAGTAATCAATTAGTCGTGCAATTTCGCTGCGGAGTTCGTGGCGGGTAACGATGCGGTCTATGAAGCCGTGTTCGAGGAGGAACTCAGCCCGCTGGAATCCCTCCGGTAGTTCGGTTTTAATCGTATTGGCGATGACCCGCTGCCCGGCAAAGCCGATCAGGGCCTTTGGTTCGGCGATGATGATGTCGCCGAGCATGGCAAAGGAGGCGGTGGTCCCGCCGGTGGTCGGGTCGGCTAGGACGGAAATGAACAGTCCGCCGGACCCGTCGAATCTCGCCAGGGCGGACGATGTCTTACCCATCTGCATCAGCGACAGCGCGCCCTCGTGCATCCTCGCCCCGCCGGAAGTGCTGACAATCACCAGCGGAACGCGTCCGGACGTAGCGTGCTCTATAAGCAGAGTTATCTTCTCACCCACCACCGAGGCCATCGAACCCATAAGAAAATCCCCGTCCATCACGCCAAGCGCCACGCGCCGACCCTTGATGTAGGCTGCGCCGGTTATGACCGCTTCGGTGGATTGGGTCTTGGCCTGTTCGTCGCGAATCCGCTGGGCGTAGGTTTGCCCCATCCATTGGAAATGGAGCGGGTCTTCGGTGGCGATGTCGGCGAAGAGTTCCTCAAACGTATCGGGGTCGGTCAACTGGTTGATTCGGTTGGCGGCTCCGACCCGGAAATGCCACCCGCATTCCGGGCAGACTTCGAGGTTTTCGGCAACGGCCTTACGGTACAACATCGTCTCGCACTCGCCGCAGCGCATCCAAAGACCGTCGGGCATGTCGCGCTTCTTGCGAACCGGAGGACCATCCGGTATCGGCATGTATTGAAACGGTGTAAATGTGCCATTATCAGCCATATTTTTACTATCTCGCCGCCTCTGCTTCCGCTACTGCAAGTCGCAAGGCCGCTATTGCTTCTGCAATATCGCTGCTGCCGAAGATGTTTGCGCCTGCTACGAATACGTCCGCCCCTGCAGCGGCGCAACGCCCGGCGGTGGCAGGATTAATCCCGCCATCAACCTCAAGCCGCTGCCCCGTCCGCAGCATCGACCGAATCCGCTCGATCTTTGGCAGTTGATCTTCCATAAACTCCTGCCCGCCATAGCCCGGCTCGACGGTCATCACCAGGACCAGGTCTATGTCCGCTATTATACCAGCAATCGCATCGGCCGGTGTATCCGGTTTCACGCATATTCCCGCCCCCAGGCCGCGACCATGCAGAAAGTCTATTATCTCGCGGGGTTTGTCGGCTGCCTCGATGTGGAAAGTAATTGAATCTGCGCCGGCTTCGGCAAACCGCTCGGCGAAGTAGGCCGGGGCATCCACCATTATATGCACGTCGAGCGGGTAATCGGTAAAGGCGCGGATGCTCTTGACGAACCCCGGCCCCATGGACAGATTCGGCACAAAGTGCCCATCCATTATATCAACGTGCAGCACCTCGGCCCCGGCGGCTACGGCTTCGCCAATCTGCTCACAGAGACGCGAGAAATCACACGCCAGTAACGACGGAGCAATCAGGGCTCCCTTCGGCAGGCGTGCCCATGGGCTGCCTTCTGAATCCGTTATGCTCATATCAGTTCCCGCAAGTGAACAAATCCGAAATACGAAACTCGAAATCCAAATGTTCAAAACATTATTCGTTCTTGTTTCGGATTTTGAGAATTTAGTCATTCGAATTTGTTTCGTACTTCGATATTCGATATTCGGATTTACTTTTGGTCAAGTACCTCCAGTGCGGGCATGGGCTTGCCTTCGAGGTACGACAGCGACGCCCCGCCGCCGGTGGAGACGTGGGTCATTCGGTCTTCCAGTCCCATCTGGTCAACGGCGGCGGCAGAGTCGCCTCCGCCTATGACGCTGACAGCCCCGGCGTCGGTGGCCTTGGCGACGGCTTCGGCTATCGCCCTGGTCCCTGCCGCGTAATCCGGCTTCTCAAACACGCCCATCGGACCGTTCCAGACCACCGTCTTCGCGCCCGCAATTATTTTGCTGAACTTCTTTATCGTCTCAGGCCCGATGTCCATTCCCCGGAGGTCGTCGGCCATGCCGAGACCGTCGGTCACCTGCGGTTTTCCGGTGTCGAAATCGTCCGTAACGATATTATCATCCGGCAGGACGATCTTGTCCCCTGCCCGCGCCAGCAGGGACTTCATCTGCCCGACCTGGTCTTCCTCGACGAGGCTCTTTCCGACCGGAACGCCCTGACTTTTGAGCAGCGTGTAGGCCATTGCCCCGCCGATGATGATGCGGTCCACCTTATCCAATAGCGAGGAGATAAGTTTTATTTTATCGGAAACCTTCACGCCGCCGAGAATGGCTACGAAAGGTCTGGCCGGGTCGGAAACGGCCTCGTGAAGGTACTTGATTTCCTTTTCGACGAGGAATCCCGCAACTGCCGGGCCGCCCCTGGCCTGAATGGCCTTGGCCGCTCCGTACATGCTGGCGTGCTTTCGATGGCAGGCGCCGAAGGCGTCGTTGACATAGACATCGCCCAGTGAGGCCAACTGTTCGGCGAAGGCGTTCAGTTCCGACTCGTCTTTGCTGGTCTCGCCGGGACAGAAGCGGAGGTTCTCCAGCAGGACGACGTTTCCCGGCTTCAGGCTTGCAGCGAGTTTTTTCGCCCCAGGGCCTACGACTTCGGGCGGACCCAGCACCACCGGCTCGTCCAGCAGTTCGCTCAACCGCTCGGCTGCGGGTTTGAGCGAGAATTTTTCCTCGAATCCCCCCCCCTCAGGTCGGCCCAGGTGGCTCATCAGTATCAATGCCCCCCCGCCGTCAAGGACATATTTAATACTCGGCAGGGATGAGACTATCCGCTTGTCGTTAGTTACCTTCCTGCCGTCCAGCGGGACATTAAAATCCACCCGCATCAATACCCGCTTTCCCGATACATCAATATCCGCAATAGTCTTGGTAGTCATGAACAACCCTCTTCTTTCAATCCGGTGAATACTTCCGGCTTCATCTCGGCGACGGCGCGGAGAATTTCAGCCGCCGTATTTACCGCCTCTTCCGCATCTTCGGGCAAGACACGTTGGCCTACGCCATAGTCTCCAGTGTATCGAAGCTTCATCAGTTGAGTATATCCTTCGCCAAGCCTTTCATGCCAGAGTCCCGGTTTGACGAGGTCTCGATGTACGGCTGCCTGAACAGCCGAGTGCTTTTTAAACGTTTTACCTTCCAACGCAAACCGCGCCGAGACGGCATAAAACGCCGCATAGTAGGCTCGCGAAGCAGCAGTATCTAAATCGATGGTCAAATTGCTCCTGGCCGCGTGTAAGGCTTTCTTCGCCCGTTCCCACAGATCCATCGCTTCTGGATTCATACTGGTATTCCTTCCCGTTTGGCATTGCGGTACAGCGAAAACTCCTGCGATTCATACACAGCCGCATCAACCGGCATCGAATCGATCGGCCTCTCTAACTCCAGAACCAACGGATACAGAGCGTGAATGCACGTCTTGAGATCTTTCCCAAAACTCACCATAGGGCAAAGCAAAACCAGCAGGTCGATGTCGCTGTCAGGTTCTGCCTCGCCACGGGCCTCCGAACCATAAAGAATCACACCTTGCAGACGCTCACCAAAAGCGTCCTCAAGAGCGGATTTGATCCTTGCTAACAGTTCGTCGCGCTGCATGTTCCACCTCGATAAAAAGACAGGCTTATCCAACCGGACAAGCCTATCTTCGGTAAATACCGGCGAATTTTCAACATCGAAATTGTTACAGCGCCGCGATCTTCTCGATCAGGTCTGCCGAACGGCAGGAGTAGCCCCACTCGTTGTCGTACCACATGGTAACCTTAACCATGTCGCCGTCCATCACCATCGTGTTGTTGGAATCGAAGACCGAACTGTGCGGGTTGTGGATGACGTCGCTCGAGACGATCGGGTCGGTAACGTACTCGATGATGCCCTTCATAGGTCCGGCGGCGGCAATGCGGATGGCCTCATTGACCTCCTCGATGCTGGTCTTTTTGGAGACCATCACTGTCAGATCGGTTATCGAGCCGACAGGGACCGGCACTCGCAGCGCGAACCCGTCTAGTTTTCCGTTCAGTTCCGGAAGGACTTTCCCGACGGCGACGGCAGCACCCGTGGTCGTCGGGACGATGTTAATCGCCGCAGCCCGTGCACGGGTCTTGGCGTCGTGAATCAGGTCCAGAAGCCGCTGGTCGGAGGTGTAGCCATGACAGGTCGTCATCAGACCCTTGACGATACCAAATTGCTCGTGAAGGATCTTCGCCACGGGCGCAAGCGAGTTGGTCGTGCAGGAGGCGTTCGAGACGCACTTTGTCGCGGACGTCAGTATCCCGTCGTTGACGCCCAGGACGACCGTGGCTGCATCGCCCTTGGTCGGCGCGGAAATGACGACCT
>CAYUYD010000009.1:0-18774 GCA_964449105.1 uncultured Planctomycetaceae bacterium
TTTCGGCGGTTTTTGCGTTGACGTTTGCGCGCGCAAACGTCAACGCAAATGTTAATATGGAGGGCGTCCTTGGTGCGCCCGGACGCTGTTTGACAACTGAATAAAGACCGTGAGACCGGAATACCGGATTACCGGAATACTGGGCATTTGGCATTTGGCATTTGGCATTTGGCATTGGGCATTGGTGGCCGATGGTTATTGCACATCCGGTCATTATGTCCTGCGGTTTTGCCGAATCGGAAAATGAAACAGAAAAAACCATAATTAACCTTGTGCCACAAATGCCGAATGCCTTTTCTTAATCCACAATGGCAATCTGGGCCGTTTGGGCAAGGCAGGCAAAGGCGAATTTTAAAAATGAGCAAAAAACAATCCCCAAAATCGCAACTGCTTGCCAGTCAAAGAGTTATGGATTTTGCCTTTGGCACGAACTGGCACGAACTGGCACGAACTGGCACGAACCGGCACGAACCGGCACGAACCGGCACGAACCGGCACGAACCGGCACGGATTGGCACGGATTGGCACGCATCGGCACGAATTGTTCTGTTTCCGTTTTGCAGTATGGAGATTGGGCGGAGGCCGTGTATAATACGTCAGGCACCTTTGAAGAAAGGGGATTAATATGGACATAGAGAAATATCTCACCGAAGCGGGCGTGAAGTATAAGTTGCTGAAGCATCCTGAGGCCTACACTGCCCAGGAAGTCGCGGCCCAGGAGCATGTCAGCGGGGACATGGTAGCCAAGTCGGTGCTGGTCAACGCCGGAAAGAAGCCGGCGCTGTGCGTCCTTCCGGCAAGTTGCAAGATCGACCTTGGCAAATTATCCAAGGCGCTGAAGGTCAAGACCTGCCGCCTGGCCGATGAGTCGGAACTGGGCAAGTTGTTCCCCGACGTGGAAGTCGGAGCCGAGCCGCCGTTCGGTAAGCCCTACGGGCTGGAGACTCTCGTCGATGCCCACCTGAGCCGCTGTCGGACCATCACCTTCACCGCCGGAACGCACCGACAGGCAGTTCAGATGGCATACGAGGATTACGCAGCCCTGTCCGAGGCGAAGGTTCTGGATTTCGCACTGCACCTGTAACTGCAGGCTAATTTGACTTTGGCCAGTACTGTCGCCAAAAGGCATATGCGATTTCCGGGTGGCGCTGATGTCCGCCTTCGACGGCTTTGATCTCAATGCTGCGATGGTCCTGTCGGCGGAGGTATTCGTAGGCCGACCACGACTGCCGGGCAATAGGATTGAGCCTGCTGTAGATCGGGTTGATTCCCGTCTTGGAAAAAAATATCAGGATGTTTATCTTCCGCGAGGCGGTCGAGACGGGCAGGGATTCGAGTGTCGTCATGTCGCAATTACACAGACGGGCGGCCATCGTGTTGAATTTTTCCGGGTTGCGCATGGCGATGAAGTACATCGGGAACCCGCCGGCAGAATATCCGGTAATCATCACGTTCCGCTCGTCGATGTTGTATCGCCTCTTTGTTTCGGCCATCGCCGCCAGAACGCGCCGCTCGTCGGTGGCGAGCTGCTTCAGCCGAATCGACCTGACGACCGGAAGGACGCCCTGTACGCTGGTCAGTTCGGGGGCAAGGACAATGAATCCGTGCTCCTCGGCAAAGATTTTCCACTCCTTCGCCTGCCTGCTTGCGCTGTCGTATCCCGGCGTTCCGTGGAGCGTTACCACCAGGGGCCACTGGAGGGCGGAGTCGTAATCGCTTGGTACGTACAGGTAGAACTGCGCTTTGGAAACCGGTTCGGTAACCTTGAATTCATCGACCGGCGTGTCCGTCGAATGCCAGATCGGGCAGCCCGTCAGCGACAGTGCGACAAGCCCCAAAGCAAAAACAAACGGCAACGTTCTGAATCTGCTGATTTTCATGGATTGCTACTTCTGCGGCGAGGCGATGATCCTTATGTCCAGTTCGGCCAGTTGTCTGTCTTCGACCTCCGCCGGCGCGCCGGTCAGCGGGCAAGCGCCGTTCTGGGTCTTCGGGAAGGCAATTACATCCCGCAGCGATGCAGCCCCGACCATCATCATCACTACGCGGTCCAGCCCCAGCGCGATCCCGCCATGCGGAGGAGCGCCGAACTGCAGCGCATCCAGGAGGAAGCCGAACCTCACATGGGCCTCTTGCTCGGAAATCCCCAGCAGGCCGAAGATCCGCTTCTGAACCTCTGTCGAATGAATACGGATGCTTCCCCCGCCCAGTTCCACGCCGTTCAGAACGATGTCGTACGCCCGGCTCCTGACCGAACCGGGGTCGGTCTCCAGCATTTCCAGTTGATCAGGCTTGGGCGATGTGAACGGATGGTGCATACTGTCCCAGCGATGCTGGTCTTCGTTCCACTCCACCAGCGGGAAATCCGTCACCCAGCACCAGGCGAAATCGCCCGTGCGGAAGAGTTTCAGATCCTTGCCGAGTTTGCAGCGCAGCGCCGCCAGCGCCTTGTTGACGGCGGCAGGGGAGTCGGCGAGGAAGAAAAGTATGTCGCCGTCATTCGACCCAAACGCCTCGCGCGCGGCAGCCTGGACGCCTTCATCGAGGAACTTCGCCACCCCGCCGGAAAATCCGCCGCTTTCGACCTTGCACCACGCCAACCCCTTAGCGCCGTAGTCGGCGACAAAGTTTGCGTAGCCGTCGATTTCCTTACGCGTGAATTTTCCCCCGCCGGGAACACAGATACCTTTAATTACCCCGCTTGCGGAGATGCAATCGGAAAAGACCTTGAAGGAGCATCCTTTGACGATTTCCGAGACGTCCCGAAGGAACAACTCGAACCGCATGTCAGGCCTGTCGGAGCCGTACTTATCCATAGCCTCGGCGTAGGTCAGCACGACCGGTTCGTCGGGGAAAGACTTTCCCGCGACTTGGCATATTCGGCGAAGCACCTCGTTGGTAACTTCCATCACGTCCGCCTCGGTAACGAACGACATTTCCACGTCCAGCTGCGTGAATTCAGGCTGGCGGTCGGCGCGGAGGTCCTCGTCGCGGAAGCAGCGAACAATCTGATAATACCTGTCCAGCCCGGCGACCATGAGTATCTGCTTGAACAGTTGCGGGCTTTGAGGAAGGGCGTAAAAGCACGCCGGCTGGAGGCGCGAAGGAACCAGGAAGTCCCTCGCGCCTTCGGGGGTGGACTTGGTCAGGAAGGGCGTTTCGACCTCGATGAAGCCGCGGGCGTCCAGCACGCTCCTCATAGCCTGGCAGATACTGTGCCTGAGGCGAAGCGTACGGGTCATATCGGCCCGGCGGAGATCGACGTAACGATAGCGAAGTCGCATATCCTCGGAGACCTTCTCGGCTCCGTCCGGCTCGAAGGGGACGGTCTGCGACCTGTTGAGCACCGTCAGGTCATCGGCGACGATCTCGATTTTACCTGTCGGCAATTTTGGGTTGATGCGGTCTTCGCCGCGCGGACGGACCACCCCGGAAATCGAGATCACCCACTCGTTTCGCAGTGAACCGGCCAGTTCATGCAGTCCGGCGTCATCGGACGGGTCGAAGACGATCTGCGTTATGCCTTCGCGGTCGCGCAGGTCGATGAAGATGATACCCCCGTGATCGCGGTAACTGCGCACCCACCCGCACAGGCGGACTCGGCTGCCCACGTCGTCGATGCCCAACTGCCCGCAGTCGTGCGTGCGCTTCAATGCTTCGTCGAATGTTCCAGCCATACACTTTTCCCTGAATTGTTTCAATAACCGCCCCAGCGGCGCCGGTTGAGCAGGTTACTCATTTTGCAGCCAAATGCAACAGATAGTCCCTATCGGAACGTTCTCCGACGTTATAATGTACGGATTATGGTAAAGTCGCATTCGAATGAGCGGGCTTCGCGGGCGTGCGGTGAACCGTTCTGTCTGTTCGTGTACGGTACGCTGATGGAGCCGACGGTCTTCCGCGCGGTTATGGGACGCCGACTGGTAACGGACCCGCATCAGGTCGGCGGGAACGAAAGTTTCCTTGCCCGCAACGCCGTACTGGCTGCTTACAATAAAATATCGCCTGACCGGACCTATCTCTATGCCGTTCCTGACCCGCAGGGGCGGATTCACGGATACGTTGTAGGCCCGATCCCCGGCGAATGCCTCGCGGCGCTGCGTAAATACGAGGGGCGGAATTACAGGCAGGTGAGCGTGGAAGTCATGACTGCCGACGGAAAAGTCCCCGCCATTGCGTTCGTGGGCAACCTGGACCAACTGTCGCACTCGTTCGGATGGGAATTCCGCGACCACTTCAAGCAGGAAGTCCTGTTGCGAGGGAAGATCGAACAGGCCCTGGCAGAGGATGAAAACCGTCGCCTGAACACCGGCGAGGAACTTTCTCGCCGGGCGCTGCGCGAACTGCACGGGCTGACAATTCGCGACCTCTTTCGCCACCATTTCGACGGCGGCGGAATCAGCGACTACGCCATTCGCCAGGCCATCCAGGACGAGCCGCTGCGCGAGTTCGGCGAGATTCCCCCCATTCCTTATGCCCGCCGAGTCATACCGAACTATCTGACGATGCTGGTCCGGCAAGTCGTTTTCAACCAGATCGAAGGCCGCATCAGGGAAGAGTTCCGCTACGACCTGGACCGTATGCAGATGTCGGATAAATTTTACGAGCGGACGATTTCCGCCCTGGCGGCGCTGCGGACACTCAACGCCCAGCCGAAATTGATGGGCATGCTGACCGGCGACGCGATGGCGGAGTTGTCGTTCAAGTCGGACCGGCTTATCGCCTACGTCCGCCGGGCGATACGCGCAGCCGAAACCGTCTATGACCCGGCCCGCGCCAGGCAGGAGATAGAATACATCCGCAATCACATGGGCGACAGCGGGATACCGCTGGGGGCGGAACTGGAGTTTTCCAATATCGGCCACAACGTCGTCTGCGACCTCGCCGCCGGAAAACGCCGCGACAAGCAGTACGACGGATTCCTCTACTTCCGCGACTTCGCGCTGGACATACTGACCTGGAAACTCGGCGGGCACATCGACGACCATCGCCTCAAGAGTTCGCCTCGCCGCAGGAGGGGGTTCTTCGAATTGGCTATCGGGTCGCTGTCGGTAGAGGCGAACATCTCAAAACCGGCAACCGACGACCCCTGGCTGCTGAACCAGATAATCCACGCGGCGGTGGAGTTTTACGACATTACCCCTCACAGCCTGCATATATCGCTGCAGTTGCGCTCGCCCAACAAGCCGATAAATGACAGGCCCATGCCGCTGGGTGTAATGAAGTGCCTTTTCGCGCTGACAAGCAACCTGGTCCGCCGAAGCGACGGGCGAATCGAGATTGCCCGGATAGGCAGTAATGAAATCGTCTGTGCCAGGACGGGGATGCACATGCTCTTCAGTGAAACCTCTCGGCGCCGAAGCGCCGAAGGGACCGGCGGAACGCCGGCAGCGCCGCCGGGACGGGGGCGATGGGTCCAGCAGTTCAAGTTCATGCGGCTGGCGAAAGACATCAACTACGAACCCATCATCGTCGCGCTCAAGGGCTTGCAGATTCACTTCAAGCCGGGGAGTTTCCTGACGGCTTCGCAATATCAATCAAACCCGGCCCTTCGAGAGTTGTTCGAGGAACTGATGCGATGGGGACGAAACGTCCAGCCGCTGGGGAAGGCCGAAACAGAGCAATTCCTTTCCGGCGTGTATGAAGGGCTGATGCGTGAGCACCGAGGCCGACCGGTTCACAACCGCGCCTACATTGCCTATTGCCTCTCCAACCTCCGCGCCGGACTGAAAAAATTCAACGACGTCGTCCGCTGCAAACCGAAACCGTAGAAACTGCGTCGGGTGTTTCGGTTGTTTCACATAGAGCGCCCGTCTTTCGCAGGGCAACTCACAGGTCGAAGGCGATACTGTAGGCCTCGCCGTCGAACTCGGTGTTCACCTTGAAACCGGAGTTGTGAAAAATGGCGAGCATGGGCTTGTTGACGGGCAGCACCTTGGCGTAGAAGCGGCGGACGCCGCGCTGACGGGCGATCTGGGCTATATAGTCCATCAGGAACGTGCCCATCCCCTTTTGCTGCCATTCGTCCTGGACGATGAAAGCGACCTCGGCGGCCTGGGTCTTGGGATCGAGGAAATATTGCGCGATGGCTACGACATCCTCCCCGACCGGACTCGGTATGACGCCGACGATGGCCAAGTCGTTGCGGTAGTCGATGTTGGTGAGTTTCTGCACGTCCTTGTGAGGGAAGGTCATTGTATAAGTAAAATACCGCGTATGGACGGACTGGTTGCTCAGTGAATAGAGCATCTCGCTCAAGGCCGGTTCGTCGGTGGGCTTGACAGGACGGAAGAAAATCTGCGTGCCGTCTTTGAGCGTATCGTAACGTTCAAGTTCTTCGGGATAGGTAACCTTGTCCCATGCCAGTTTAATCTGGTCCTGTGGTATATAATTCTGATTTTTGGCGGCCTCGATGAGTTCGTTCCTGAACTTCGGATGGGCGATATTGACCAGCGCCAAGACTCGCTCGCGTATGCTCCTGCCGTGCAGGTAGGCTATGCCGTATTCGGTAACGACGTAGTACACATCGCCGCGTGTAGTAACAACGCCTGCGCCTTCGGTCAGGTGCGGGACAATGCGGGAGACGGATTCGTCTCTGGCGGTGGAGGGCATGGCGATGATGGCCTTTCCGCCCCGGCTTCGGGCGGCGCCGCGAATGAAATCGACCTGTCCGCCGATACCGCTGTAGAACTTGTAGCCAAGTGAATCGGAGCAGACCTGGCCTGTAAGGTCGATCTCCAGGGCGACGTTGATGCCGACCATCTTGTCGTGCCGACTGATGACGAACGGATCGTTGACGTACTCAGTGGGTCTGAAATCGAAAAAAGGATTGCCGTCGATGTAATCGTAGAGCCGCTGTGAACCCATACAGAAACTGGCGACGATCTTTCCGCGATTAATCGTCTTTTTCGTGCAGGTTATCGCGCCGCACTCGATCAGGTCGATAATCCAGTCGCCGAACATTTCGGTATGGATACCAAGTTCTTTCTTGTCCTTGAGGTATTCGGCCAGTGCCTGGGGTATGCGTCCGATGCCGCATTCGATTGTGCTTCCGTCCTCGACCAGGTGGGCGATGTTCTGTCCGATACGTCGGAGCGTCTCGCTCGGTTCGGGAACCGGAACGGTGATGACAGGCTCGTCATGGGGCACGAGCATGTCAATGAAGTTGGCGTGGATAAAACTGTCTCCCATCGTCCGCGGCATACGGGAGTTGACCTGGGCGATGACGTACTTTGCGTTGGCTGTGGCGGACTTGACGATATCGACCGACACGCCGAAACTGCACAGCCCGCTCGCGTCGGGCGGCGAGACCGATATCAGCGCCACGTCGATGGGGATCCGGCCTGTTTCAAACTCCTGCGGGATCGCCGATAGAAAAATCGGGGTGTAGTCGCCGATGCCTGCATCCAGGGCATGCCGGACGTTGTCGGCGACAAAGAAACTGTTCATCTTGAATTTATCGCGGAACTTCTTGTCGGCGTAGGGCGCCGAACCCATCGTCAGCAGGTGGATGATGCGGACGTCGTAAATGTCTCGGGAATGCTCCATAAGCGAGTTAACCAGACACTGCGGCTGGGCGCACCCCGTGCCTATGAAAACGCTGTTTCCAGACTTTACAAACTTCATTGCCTCGGCGGCGGTTCCGATCCGGTCCGCGAATTTTTTCTTCCAGTCAAATTCCTGCATGGTTTTTTCTCGGTCAGATTTCTTCGACGCTGATTCGAGCATCGACTGCGATAGGCGTGGAGCCTTCGGGGCCGACGATGAAAGGGTTAATGTCCATTTCCTTAATCTGTGGGAACGCTGTTACCAGTTGGCTGAGCCTCTGGAGGCCCTCGGCGATAGCGTCAATATCGACGCCCTCCTTGCCCCGGAACCCTTTGAGTATCTGATACGTCTTTGTGCGAACGAGCATTTCCTTGGCCTCGGAGGCGGTTATCGGCGCGAGGTAAAACGCCACGTCCTTGAGCACCTCGACCGTAACGCCGCCCATACCGAACATCAGCAGCGGGCCGAAATGCGGATCGCGATTCATCCCGAGTATTACCTCCCTGCCGCTGGTGCACATCTCCTGAACCAGTACGCCGAGGATGTCGGCATCGGGCGCCTTCTTGGGGATGCGGTACATCATCAGGTCGAAGGCGTCCATAACCTGCTGGGGGTTATTCAGGCCTATCCTGACGCCGCCGACGTCCGACTTGTGAAGAATGTCCGGCGACCATATCTTCATCACCACCGGATAACCGAGTTGATCGGCGATATTCGCCGCCTGCTCGGCAGTCATGGCGACAGTCCCCCTGGGCGTTACGAATCCGTATGCTTCAAGAATCTCCTTGGATTCCATCTCTGGTATTTCACGAACGCCCTGACGCAGATGTCTGTCGATGATGTGCTCAACTTTGCGGCGATTGACGGGAAAGAGTTTTATGACGCGCTTGGGCCTGGATCGCCAGCAGGCATATTTGTTCATCACTTCAATGGTTGCCACGGCGCTTTCGGGGGAGTCGCATTGAGGGATTTTACCCCTGCGCAGGATGCGAACCGCTTCGGCTATCTTCTGTCCGCCGAGGAAGCAGGCCAGTACGGGTTTGCCCGGTTTTTCTGCGGCGGTCTTGATGATTGCCTCGGCGGCGCCGGCGCAGTCCGTCATTGCCTGCGGCGTCAGCAACACCACAACGGCGTTCACGGCGAGATCGTCGAGAATGACGTCCAGCGCGAATTCGTACCGGTCGGGCAGAGCGTCGCCAAGTATGTCAATCGGGTTGTTGACGTTGGCTGCGGGCGGGAGTTTCTCGGCCAGTCGGTGAATCGTTTCGTCGGACAATTTAGCGAATCTAAGCCCCCTTCGTTCGATTGCGTCGGCGGCCATAATCCCAGGCCCGCCGGCATTGGTGATAACCGCGATGCTCGGCCCGGAAGGTAAGGGCTGATCGACGAAGGCCTGAGCGTAATCGAACTGTGTCTTTATGGAATCGCAACGGATAATACCGGACCGGTCGAACCCGACATCGTAGGCCGTTTCACTACCGGTCAGAGACCCGGTATGAGAGGACGCAGCCTTGGCGCCGGCGCCAGTGCCGCCTGATTTTATCAGTAGTATCGGCTTTTCCTTTGAGATGAGTTCCACCTGTCGCACGAATTCGTCGCCGCTCGTGATGCTTTCCAGATAACCGGCGACAACCTTTGTGTCCTTGTCTTGTCCGAACGCCTTGATTATATCGAGTTCGTCAATATCGACCTTGTTCCCGATGCTGACAAGCGCGCTGAAACCGATGTCGTTCGCCTTGGCCATATCGAGGATCGCCGTCATAAGGGCCCCTGACTGCGAGACGTATCCGATATGTCCGATCCTCGGCAGGTCGCCGCCGAAACTCGCATTGAGCCTATTGCCGGGAACCATAATGCCCAGACAGTTAGGCCCGAGAATTCGAATCTTCGCGCTTTTTGCGATCCGAAGGATTGACTGTTCGAGTTTTCTACCGTCATCGCCGACTTCCTTGAAGCCCGCGGTGATGATTATCGCCGATTTGACGGATGCCTTTGCGCATTCGGTCATTACAGCCGGTACAGACTTGGCCGGAACGACGATTACTACCAGGTCCGGCGTCCGGCCGATCGACTTAAGGTTCGGATAGCAGCGAAGCGATTCCACTTTGTCGGACTTGGGGTTAACAGGGTATATGTCCCCCTTGAACCCGCCGGCAATCAAACCGGCGACAATCTCGTGGCCGACTTTGCCCTTCTGCCGGGATGCGCCTACGACTGCAACAGACTCAGGATTAAAAAAAGATTTGATGCTCATGTTTACAATCCATGCAAAGAGAACACATTCGATTTGACCTTTTCGATCACAGCTTTGATTTCGGGATCCCTCGCTCTGTGCTGCCGAGCGCCAGCGACCAGCATACGGTCTCTCAGACCACCGTGCCAGTCCGTACTTCGGAACATCACACCAACCACGCTTATACTCATATCATCCCCCGCAAAGTCCCGGCCGGTTCAAGGGCCTTTGGACGTTGCCGGTTGCGTCTGGGGCGGCGAGGTTTTTTTGAGGAGGTGCTCTGCATAGAGGCTGTAGAGTTTTTCCTCGCCGGCGATCTTCGCCAGTGTTTCGGCGTGTTTTGCCGCCTTTTCAGGCTGGTTCATCGACGCGCGGATGAAGGCGGCAAGGAACACCAGCGGTGGTTCGGGGGTTTCATCTTTATCATCGGCGTTGGCCAACCGCTGTTCGAGTTGCCCGATTCGCATTTCGACGACGTTTTGTCCAGGATTTGTTGCACGTCCACCCGTGTTTCCATCAGCGGGGGGAATCGCATCATAGCCTGTCGCAGGCGAAAGGCCGCCGATAGCGGTTCGTCGGCGGCGAAAAGGGCCAGTCCCGCGCCGAGCGGCGCCAACGGGTTTCCCCGATTGAGTATGTCGGCGACCTCGTAATATTCGACGGCGGCGTAATACTCGCCCTCGGTGAGTTTCTTCTCGGCTCGCGACATGTTTAGGTTGAACAGGTCGCGGTTTCTTCCTGCCAATCTGGCGAGGACAATCGTATCCCGAACCTTTCGGACCGCCGTGCGCTCGGTCGGTGTGGTCGGAACGACTGCGCCGGAGGCATCGGGGTTCTCGAGGTCGGCCTGTGAAGGAACCCCTGTCTTGCGATCCTTATCCTCCGGTCGGCCTTGCCGCATGGAGCGTTCTTCCGCCTCTGCCCTCATCTTCTCCATGGTCAGGAGCATATCGACGAATACGTCCTCATCCGGCTTGGGCGCCTGGGGGAGGACCGGTCCGGGCCTGCCTCCGGGAGTGGTTGTTTCATCGGTCTTTTTCGGTTCGGCCCCACCCGGCACGGGCTGAATCCGCCCTTCCACGCGCGATTCGACCCTTCCGGTCTGGCGAGCGATCTGGGCCTCGACCAACTCGTCGGCGAGGCGCTGCTGGTCGGACTTGTGGAGTATTCCGAACAGAGTGCTGGCAGCGGGGCGGGCGGCGCCGCTGTCGAACTCCTGGCCGGACGATCCGGCGACGCCCTGGATCGGCGAACCAATGAGAGCCGGCTGGATAAGAGGATTGTAAAGCAGCAGATGCCCTACGTCCGGAATGACCGGTTTATAGGCGTTTATCGCCGAGTCATACAATCGTCTGGCCGACATCGCCGGTAGATAGGTCGCCCTCGGTATTGACGTTCCGGGGACATTCAGACCCTCGGCGATTGCCCCGGCAGAAAGGACCGTCCTGCTGGGCGAAAAATAACTGTTCGGACCGTACGACGTGCCGGAAAGAACCTGCTGGATTCCCACAGACCCGCGGATAAAGGAGTCCATACCGGCTGAAGGAAGATCTATCCTCAACTGGTCAGCCCCGGCGTAGGGCTGCCTACCGTGAAAATAGAATCCGCCGGTTACCTGCCCGGTAACATACAGATTGGCGTCGAATCGGTCGGTGCTGTAGCGAATGGTGTTAAGCCCCCTGCCTCCGACGAGGTAATTGGCGTCCAGCGCCTGCCCGCCCTGCACGGGCCTCACCTGGGCATAAACCACGCCGGCTGACGCCAGGATAACGAAAATTGCCGTTTGCCACAGTGTCTTCATGGCGATTTTCTCCTTTGTGGCCCCGGCTACAATACCGATACGCGGGCGGATGACAACTCCCCGCGAGGAGGCATGTCGTCTTTGCGCCTCCGCCAGTCTCTGTGCCTGTACGGTACGCCGCTGCGACGAACTGCCGACCTGGCCCGACGATGCCCGCGGTTTCTGGAACGCAACCGATGCAACATATATTTTCTCCGACTTACGGGGGCTTTGCAAGCGCCGCAAAGACCGCAAGCGCCCCACATTTATTATACGTCCGATACAAGAGCATCGGCCCAACCATGCAGTGAGATAAACAAGACCTGCCGCTTCCGTGCCAGTTGAGAACCATTCGGAACGAAACGGAACGAATGGGAAAGATTCGGAAAGAATGGGAAAGAATGGGAACGAATGGGAAAGATTCGGAACAATTCGGAAAGATACGGAAAGATTGGGAAAGTTTAGGAAAGTTTGGGAAAGAAGGCAAAAAGCGTAACTCCCTGTGCGACAATGAGTTGTGTATTTCGGTGTCATTTTTACGTCCATTTTTCCACGAATTACACAAATTTTCACGAATTACCCGAATTACCAGTTACCAATTACCAATTACGAATTACGAATTACGTTCTTTTTCCTATCCTTTATAAATTTTCCTTGCGGTTTCGATCAGGTCGAGGCAGGCTCGCCGGGCGGTCTCGGGTCGCTGCGAATCGGTCAGTTCGGTCAGTTTTTTCGCCGCCGGTGCAATGCCCACGACAACGGTATGCCCAGCCCTTTTGTTAGCGACGGCCTCAACAGACTCCAGGCGGGACTTCAGACGCTTCGAACGCAGCATTTGTTGAAGCCTGTACGGTTTGACGCCGAGGGCGAGCAGCACGTCCTGGGGGGCCAGGTCTTCGCTGAGCAACAGTTCGCAGAGGTTTTGCCATCTTGCCATGATACTCTCCTTACATATAACCAACGTTCCGGGCGCACCATGAGCGCCTCTCTACCCTTAACATTTGCGTTGACGTTTGCGCGCGCAAACGTCAACGCAAAACGGGTGTGAAATTCGTAACTCCCGGCCTGGCCGGTAGATAATTTTTTTCAGAATTATTCCGAAAGCGGTTTTTTCCGTTCACGTTTGCGCGCGCAAACGTCAACGAAAAACGAGATGGAATGGCCTGCTCCCCAAAAAACTGTATCAAGAGTATGTCCGACCTACATACTGTGCTGCGATTCGTCCCAGCCTACGCGCTGGGCCAGTATCAGAAAGGTATGTCGTCGCATTTTTTGAATCTGAATTCCCCCTTGTATCGGTACAGATCTTCGAGTGCCTTTGCGGTCTTCGTCCTCAAATTTTTGTCTTCGTTTAGGAACTCGGCGCATTCTTCAGGCACATCAACAACGACAAGGACTCCATCGTGCTCACTCCACGAAAGGTATATACCATCCACCGCGAAGTCGCGTTTATAGTGCCTCTTGAGCGTAAAGGTAATATCCCATTTCAATCGCTTATGGAAGTCCTCCTTGAACACGTCGGTCTTACTCGAGTCTCTCACAGCGTTCTCATAGTAGTGGTCGCAAAGCTGCTCGAAAAAGGTGCAGTTGGCCGAATGGAGCCGCTCATAGTCGCTGAGAACTGCAGGGAAGGCCGCGGCTTTAACGAAATGGATGCGTGCGGAGGTTTGCTGTTTGTTGATGATATAGTCGGCGATGAAGATGTCGTGGTCAATGATTTCTGCATTGACCTTATCGTCTCTGAAATGCAGGCGAATCAGCTCCGAATCGACAATCGAGAGAAGGTTGAATTGGTAGAGAACCGGGTCTGTTTTACGGTCAGGCAAGCGGGCCATCTCGTAAGATTGTGCTTTCATGAGCGATATCACTGAGTTGAAAATCGCCTTGTCGTTTTGGACAGTCCCCGAAGACTCGCTCAACTCCTGGAATGCGTAGATATCAACATCAGGAATGTCGAGAATACTATTATCCGCTTTTCCCATTGCAGTCTGGAAGTAAGAATTACGCCAAGCGGTCTTGCTGATCATGTAGTCGAGTACACGTTCGTTTGTCCATAAATGCACTGGTTGCCAATCTACGTTGGGATCCTTGGGATTGACATCTCTCGAAAGCAATGCCCACAGGTTCTTCTCGTTTTTCTTGCAGCTTACGAGGAGCACGGTGTAGACTGTGAAGTCCTTTAGCTTGGCCGTCCGATACCCCACCAAGTCGATCTCCCTGACGGATCCACTCTGGTCGTCGACGTAGTAGCGATTGCTGATGACCGACCAGCCTTTATCCATGAGGGCCTTCCCTATCTTGTACTCAAGGAAGAAGCCTGTCTTCTTGATGCTTTCCTTGTATTTTTCGGTATCCATGCGACCAACCTTGTTTCTACGTTCACCCAAAAAGCCAACAGGTGATTCCCTTTGCTCAACGGAAAAGCAGAAAATAGGAAAACAGCAACGCTAAACGCAATCTTCCCTATTCTCCTCCTCTACTGATTTAAAGGGGTCGGGGAATTACCTTTAACTCCTTATTTTTTCACGTCGCAAAATTCACGATCATAGGAAACTACGCGGAAGTGAGTGTACTCTTCCGTCTGGCTCAACAAACCACGTCTTGTGCTGCATACGACCGAACTGCTTGGCGAATTTCGCTTCATCAATCACCTGCACTCGCTGCTGTGATGTCTTTGCTTCCTGTCTTGCAGCTTCTAGCGCATCTTTCAACCTTGCAAATTTAAAAAAATCCGTTTCGTTAGAAAACGTGTATCGCTCACCACCGGATCGAATTTTCCATGTCTCAATTAGATTATTTAATGCGCGCAAAGGCCAAATTACGACTACGAGCGCGGTCCCGCCCGGAGATCCATAGCCTATAGGCCAGTAAATAAACAGTCGTCGCCTTTCATGCAACACCCAAATGACGCCCCCGACAAGGTAAAACACCGGTGAGAAGTACCACGTTCCGGCAATAACGAACCAAATGGAAGCAATCAACGCCAATAATGCAAGTAACGCCATGCTGTTTGTGACCTCCAACAGACTGCTGAATCGCAGGCTTTCGATCTACCGCCTTCGGCCGCCGAAATCCAACGTCATGCAAGATGCGTTTCGCGAAGTCAGATAAGGAAACTCGCCAAGAGCACGAAAAGGATAATACCCGATGGAACAGCGTACAAAGCATTCTGGACTTTCGGCGCGGCGAAGATCATCAAACCAGCACCGATGGCGCAAATAACGGGGATGCTCACCTGGAAGAAGCGATAGGTTAGCCAGGCGAGGAAGAAATAGCCTACACCCCATACAACGCCGCCTATGATCCCAGAGATGATTCGCATGGTTCGAAACGAGACTCTTGAGATGACAGGGGAAAGCAAAAGTGCCAGCACAGCACCGAGGGGAAACGCTACAACAGCACCCACAATAGTCCCGACGATGACGAAAAAAGCATAGCCCATGTTTGACCTTCCCTGATGGTCCCCATAGCCTACCAGAACACTGGACGTGCAACAAGCCTGCCTATCTTACTGAGTGTACGTTTTCGCCGGTCGGATCAGTCGGCTTTTTTCTTTTGGGAGCGGATTCCCGTAATGGCGGCAAGCAGGGCGACGAAAATCGCCAGTTTCAGTGCTGTGAACCATGAAATGGACCGTGCCACCAGTCCTTTATCCACTGCCCCGGGAAACAGGTCGGGTACGGTCCATCCCCACAGCAGTTTCACCAGCAGAAGCGCCACTACGAACACGGCCAGGACAACCACCAACCCGCCGGGCACAACCAGAACAAGCCAGGGTCTTTTCATTGCCGCGACTCCTTCATTTCAGCGTTCGCTGTCTTACTGCACTGCGACGATGACCTTTCGTCGGCGCGGGCCGTCGAACTCGCAGAAGTATATCCCCTGCCAAATCCCCAGCACGAGTCTGCCCTCGCGGAGGAGCACCTGCACCGAGCATCCCAGCAGCGAACTTTTGACGTGAGCGGCGCTGTTGCCTTCGCTGTGGCGGTAGAAGGACTGATGCCAGGGAACGGCTGCGTCCAATGCCGCGAGGATGTCGTGGACGACCGACGGGTCGGCGTTCTCGTTGATAGTTACGCCGGCGGTGGTGTGAGGAACATAAACCGTTACCATCCCGTCGGCGACGCCGATTTCTCCGACTGCCTCGGCTACGCGGTCGGTAATGTCGATCATTTCGTCGCGCTTTCCGCTTTGGATTTCGATGGTCCTGGTTTCCATTGCACCACCAATACAGCAACGGGAAACAGTTTTCAACTGTTTGAGAGACAGTTTTACCAATGGTCGGGCTTGCAAATGAATCCGCCGAAGCCGTCGGGGAACTTTGCCTGGAATTGGGCCTTGCGGATTAATACATTGGGAAGGATACGCGCCTTATCGGCTGCCGCACGCAGTTCCACCGCAGCGGCCCGCAGGGGATTTTGGGACGGGATATAGACGATTACCTGTTTTTCAGGAGCAATTTCCTTAACCAGGTTAACCGCCGGAACCAGATCCGAATCGCCACTGACAAGGACAAAACGGTCACATGTATCTTCCCAGCAATCGCGGGCCATTCTCAGTGCAATCTGAACGTCGGTTCGTTTTTCCTCCGGCATCTTGAACAACCTTTTGCCGGAAAAATTGCATGCCGTTACTCCGCATGTAATAGTTTTGAGTTTAAACTTCCCGAAAATAATCTCGACTTTAGGTAGCGTCGCCAAGGCGCTGAGGTAAACCATCTGGTGGGCGCGATGTGAACCCGATATCTCAGCGGTAAAAAAATAGACCGTCTGAATATCGTCGTGCGGACGAAGCAGTTCGAAGAACCGTTGCAGATTAAGCCACTTGAATTTGGTGTCTTTTACCGCCCCGTAGTAAAGATTGAAACCGTCAACATAAACGTTTGTCCGCATGTTACTTAGCCCCTAAAAAAAAGGGCAGCCATATAGGCTGCCCCAACCGGTACGAAAACCGGGGAGTCGTCAATACTACTATTATATATCGATACTTTCACCTGTCAAGTCCATAAAAAATATAAATTTTTATTTTACCGATTACTTTTTGTCCGGCGGTAAGAAACAGAGACTCAATCAAACATGCCTTTGGGTTTTTCAGCCGGCTCGGTCGACATTCGGAAGTCAATTTCCGGTGGCATGGGGAAATCCCGGCGTACACGAGTCCGTAGTTCATTGTTGACTGATACATGCTCGGCGGCGGCCAATCGCTGTTCGTGAAAGTCGAACCACAGGCCTGAGAGTGACGTGTCGCCCTCGCGCAGATCATCAATGACCGGCTTTTCGGCAAATAGCCGCTCGACCGTCTTGAAATCTCCCACCGCCAAGGCCGCCCGTGCCTCCAGCAGTCGAATACGCCCTACGGTGCGGACCGATTGGGGAAGCTTAGTCACGAGATTTAGCCATTCGCGCGGACGATCTGCATCAATTAAAACTCGACCACATTCAACCGCCAACGGCCGTAGTGAAGGTCGCATGCGGCACGCAGCGACGAGCAATTCGGCAGCGTCGTCGAACCGCTTCTCCTCCTGAGCGAGTGCCGCCAAGTTCCGCATTGCCAACGGCGTGTTGGCTTGTTCCAGTGATCGCTCCCACGCACGGCGGGCATCATCCCGTTCTCCTGCGTGATAACGCATCATCCCGAGGTGCAGCCAAGCCAGCCAATTTGTCCCACCTCCTTTGTTCGCTGCATCCTCCAGCAACGCACGCCACTCCGCCTGCACCATGTAGCCACACGGCTCCGCGTCAGCTTCGAACGTGGGAAATTCCCCATTCTGGAGGAGGGCAATCCAAGGCTCCTGCTCTTCACACAACGACTCGTCGTCGAAGACCAGTTCCTCGGAACAGAAGGGCTGCTCGCCAGACGCCTCCCGGCGGAGGCGCTCCAGCGCACCCCACCCTGATCCGCGCTGGAGCAATTCCACAGGTGGACAGACCGCATATTTCCCGGCACGCCCGAACTCGCTGTCCAGGACGGTGTGGGGAATCAGACGTTCGAGAGAACCTTCGACAGACCGCCGTGCCAATGTCCAGTCGGACCCGTGCACCGCGGCCGGGTCGGCCTCCATCAGGCCGTAGCTTTCAAGCCACGTCCATTCAGCACCTGCCGGCATAGGAAGATGTTCCATCTGCGTTCGGGCAAGGCCGGCCTGTATCTCAATGTATGCGTGTCCCGGTTTTGAGAGGAACTCCTGCCACCTCTTCCCCCCAGGGCCGGTTCCCCAGACGAAGAGCTTTCTGCCCTTAAGACGTTCGGTTGAGACCTGCACCAGTCCTCTGCCTTCTCCATCAAGTGCCGTAATCCAAGGACGATGGCCGTCAGGCACGTGATAGAAAAAGTCAGCGGAATGATTGATGTTGGTAGGGTAAGTGACATCCGTTCCGTCAACATCAGGAATGGGCGCCAGCCCAAGCCCACCTTTACCATAGCCGAAACTGTATGCCGAGTCCGCTGGTGTTATAACGCGCGTGTCCGGGGTTTCCGGCACCGCTATGTTGGACCACCAGTACATGGGAACGTCCCGATTGTGCGGGTTAACGATGCGGACATGCACAAACAGCACCGGCGATCCATCAGGCAAGTATGCGTCGATCTGGAAGGGGACCTGCCGAATCCTCTCCCATTCGTACAGGCGCAGGACTGGTGTTCCGTCCTGCCCTTTTACGCGTGCGGCAAACACAGGGGAACATGTAAACGGAGAATGGCCGACAATGCCGATATTCCACTCCACGCCTCCGCTGAACCACGCGTTGCGAATGGCCAGATTCGCCGGCTGAAAGACAGGATTGACCTCCAGGAGCTCCTGCCCGGAGGGCTTGTGTACAAGTGACCACAGGCGCCCCCCATGTTCAAGGAGGAACGTCGCGCGCAAAAATTCGTTCTCAAGCACCGCAACCTGGAATTCTCGGGGATGAAGGCGCCGGCTGTACCCGTCCTGCATTGTGTAAGGCAGGATGTTCGCAACATGGCCGTGGGCCATGTTCTTCAGCATCTCATCGGGCACGCCGGGCGTCTCCTTTATGGCGTGCACTTCCTCCGCCATGCCGAGTGGCGGTAGAGGATTTTCCGGACCGACATCAGCCCCCGGCATAGACCAGTTTTCGATTCGCAACTCACTCATAATAGTCCCTTGGCTTCTTCGAGAAGTCTAACGCTCGGTCACACCGGCGCGGGCCGTCGAACTCGCAGAAGTATATCCCCTGCCAAATCCCCAGCACGA
>CAYUYD010000009.1:18874-20788 GCA_964449105.1 uncultured Planctomycetaceae bacterium
CGGCTACGCGGTCGGTAATGTCGATCATTTCGTCGCGCTTTCCGCTTTGGATTTCAATGGTCCTGGTTTCCATTGCACAGTAGTGCCTTCTTAATCGAACATGCCCTTTTGTTTTTCAACCGGCGCGCCGGTCGGAGCGGTCGTCGGTGCGGTAGCAGTCGTCGGTTCCTCGGTTTTCTTCGGCGGGGGCGAAGCGGGTTTTTCGATCATCGAGTACAGGACGATATTGGCGGCGATGTCCCGGGCGGCTTTCGGCATGTAACTGAAGGCCCCGTATGCGGTGTGTCCGTCGAGCGTATCGTGGACGCCGTAGGGGGCGTAGATAACAACGGCCCGCTTGTTCCGGATGAACACCCGCAGCGGCGAAGGCGCTTGGGCCTGGGCTTTACTCCAGACCGACGTTCTCGGCAGGGATTCGAGCGGCGGGCCTCTGAAATCGTCGCACTTTCCCGTCATCAGCGGCGAGTCCGGAGTAACATTCCCCGACGCCACGTCCGAATCGGCGAAGAGTTTTGCGAGCATATCCTCGGCTGAGCGATTAAACGATTTGGACCCGCCGACGGCGTTGACAAATAACGTCCCGCCGGCATCGAGATACTCCCGCAGCGCAGACAGTTCGGCTGCAGTGAGAGAAAACTCCTCCGAGCCGGTCATCCAGGCCAGATTATGCCCTCGAAGTTCATCGGCGCGGATGTCCGCGCCGTCGCTGACGTCAATGGCGAGACGGTTCTCGGCGGTGAGTTTTTCCGAGAGATATTTAAGCGCGTAAGGCTGGGTCCGCCAGTTCCCGCCGTGTTTGAGCCAGGCGAGTTTTGCGTGATGCCGGATTTCGCCGCCTTGTGCGACGAAGACGGGCCTCATGCGCATCCGCAGCGAGTTGGACCCGGTGGCGTAGAGGAGGAAATTGACGCCCAGCATGTAATCGAGCCTGCCTGATATTTCCGCCCCCCGCTGCCAGGCGCATGGGAAATCGCGGTTGGAGATTATCGCGAGCGGACGCGTTCCGTCGGAGACGCCCCACATCAGCGCCACGGCCGGACCGTTGGAAATCTTGTGAAAGACCGAATAGATCGGATGGTCCGCCGGCAGGGTCTCCAGATTGTAATGCCTGCCGGCGTCCTTGCGCTGTTCGGCGTAAAGGTTTTCCAGACCCTCACGTGCGGATTTCAGAAAGGCCAGGCTGTTGTGGGAAGGTACGAACAGCAGCGTCCCGCCGCGAAGACTGTATTCGCGGAGTTTGTCCCACTGGTCGGGCGTGAACTCCAGGGCGTCCGTACCGGTTATCAGCAACAAAGGCCCGTCCAGCAGCAATCGCACGTCGTCGGTTATCCTGACGACCTGCCAGCGCATGGGTCTTTCGTATTCTCGTCGCATGTACTCGGCGAAATGAGGCACGTCGCGGGTGTGGAAATTCCAACTGTTCTCCCTGCCGTGGGCGAGTTTGTTGAACGTCAGTGGTATCCGCCCTCTCGCCAGGAACAGCAGTTCGAACGATGCGCCGACGAGCGAGCCCCATTCGCCGCCGTAATAGCGCCCGCGGGGATTGGGTTCGGCCAGTGCGGCTGAGCCGACGGCGAACCAATCCATATCGCCGATGAATTTCGCGCCGCTGGTCATTCCGACCCGCTGGACACAGAAGGCCAGGTAGCCATTCTTTATATAATCGTTCTTGAGGTTTTTCCCCAGGAACCCCCAGGCGTCATTGAGCTTTCCGCTGTAACGATAAGGTTGGCAGGTGTTTGCCAGGACATCCTGGCAGATGAACAGGCTGGCGATCCCTGCGGTGGTCATGCTCGGGGTCGATGGGGTATCGACGCTTTTCTGTCCGCTGTATGTCCAACCACCGTCGGGCTTCTGCCGGTCCAGCCAAGTCTGCTCGATTGCGCGTATAAGGTTCGGTTTGATTTTTATTCC
>CAYUYD010000010.1:0-20670 GCA_964449105.1 uncultured Planctomycetaceae bacterium
GAAGAACATACCCGACCTCATCTGGCGGGATGCCGACGGGAACTTCGTCCGCAACCCCTCAGGCCCGATGAAACTGGATATGGATAAACTACCGATGCCCCGGCGAGACCTCATCGAGCATAATCGGGGCGAATACTTCTGGCTGTTCAGCAAGCCCGACATCGCCATGGCCACGGGGCGAGGCTGTCCGTTCCGGTGCAATTTCTGCAGCGTCTGGCAATTTTACAAGGGGATTACCCGGCAGATGTCAGCCAAGCGGGTCGTCGATGAGATTAAGACCGTCGATCTCGACCATATTACATTTATGGACGACAACTTCCTGATGAATTACAAGCGCGAAACGGAAATCGCCGAGATGATCCGGGCGGAGGGAATACAAAAGCGCTACAGCATGGAGTGCCGCACCGACTCCATCGTCCGCCACCCCGACCTGGTGAAAAAATGGGCCGACATCGGTCTGTCGTCGGTGCTTCTGGGACTTGAGGCCATATCCGACAAGGCGCTCAAGAGCGTCAACAAGGGCACCACGATGAAGACCAACGATGAGGCCGTCCGCATCATGCACGACAACGGCGTCATCGTCTGGGGCGCGTTCATCACCGATCCGGACTGGGAGGCAGACGACTTCAAACACCTCCGCGACTACGTCGATAAGATGCAGATTACGCAGGCCCAGTTCACCGTCCTGACCCCGCTTCCGGGGACGGAACTGTATCGTCAGAAGGCCGGCGAACTGCTTACGGACGATTACACCTGCTTCGACGCGCTCCACGCCGTTACGAAAACCCGCCTGCCGAGAGAAGAGTTCTACAAACTCTACGCCGGCCTCTACAAACAGAACAGCCTCGAACCCTATTACAACCTCGTCCGCGAGGGAAAGATGACCGTCGAAGACTGCAAACGCGGAAAGGAAATGCTCGACATTATGAGCCGGTGGGAACTCTACCTCGATAAAGACCCCATCCTCGGCAACCGCCGAAGCAGACAATCCGCCCCAGCCTCGCCCCCGAATCCGACTACACCCCGCAAATAATAATCTTTTTAGGAGAATTCATCCTCATCCTCTTATTACAACGCTGTAAGATAAAGGGAGGGTGTCGCTTACTGTTACAGCGACAATTATGTATAAATGAAGAAAAAACGAAAGGAAGAAAAGCATGAAAACATCGTGTAGTTCATGGAGTTATCACCGTATGATCGGCGCAGGGAGAATGGATCAAATCGGCTGGCTCAAGGAATGCGCTTCCCTGGGCCTGGATGGCGTAGAGCTGCTGGGCAACCACTTTCCTTCCACTGACAGGGAATACCTTCTTTCGCTGAAGAAGGCTTGCATCGATATGCATCTCACGATTGCGATGGTGTCAGCCGGGGGCCATCTGACCACCGACGACGACGCAAAGCGCGCAGCCGACGTGAAGGACATCGCCAAGTGGGTGGACGTCGCGCTGTTTATGGGCGCGCCGTGCGTGCGGTTTTTCTGCGGCAGAGGCCAGGAGCTGCAGGCAGGCGGAAAGAAACTGTACACCAAGGTGCTGACGGCTACTAAGCGGATCGTCGCCTACGGCGCGAAGCACGGGATAGTCATGGCGATGGAGAACCACGGCGAGACGACGGCGGACCAACTGCTGAGTTTTCTGCGCGACGTGGACAACCCGTTCTTCAAGTTCACGCTCGATACGGGCAACTTCCCGCCGACCAGCCAGGTCGGGCCTGAAACCTATTCCAGCATCGAGCGGTGCGCTCCCCATGCGGCGATAGTCCACGCCAAGTTCTTCAACGTGCAGGCCGACGGAACCGACGCCGACTTCGACTGGCACAAGATTCACGACATCATGGCAGGGGCGGGCTTCAGAGGCTTTTTGTCGATCGAGTACGAAGGAAAGGACGACGACGAGGCCGCTGTCATGAGGCGAATCGCGCCGTTCCTCAAGACGTTACGATAGGGGAAATTGAACTTATGAAAATCGGCGTAATGGTCAAATCGTTTCGGGCGGGTCTTGACGACGGCTACCTGACAATCGAGCGCGAGGTCGGAGAAAATCCGCGGAAGGACATTGAACATGCAGTGAAGTTCCTCAGGGAACTTTTGTAAAACAGAAAGGATCCGTTATGTCAGGGCAGTTGAAGGTAGGTATTATTGGACTGGGCGCTATCGGCAACATTCATGCTGACTCATACGTTCAGGCCGGCGCGAAGATAGCCGCCGGCTGCGACATCGACAAGGCGAAACTCACCGCAACCGCAGACAAGTACGGCGTGAAGAAGCGTTTCGCGGATTATCGCGACATGCTGAAGACCGACATCGACGCAGTCAGCGTCTGCGTCCCCAACGTTGCGCATTGCGAGATAGCCCTCGCCGCCTTCAAGGCGGGCAAGCACGTCCTGCTGGAAAAGCCGATGGCCATGAACGCCGCCGAGGGCAAGCGGATCGTCCTGTCGGCCCGAAAGGCCGGCCGCGTGCTGCAAATCGGTATGGTCAACCGGCTGAAGCCTCAGGCTCAGATCGTTCGCGAATACGTTGAGGCGGGACTGCTGGGTGAAATCTACCACATGCGCGCGGTGCTGATACGTCGCCGCGGAATCCCGGGGATGGGCGGATGGTTCACCACAAAGGCAAAATCCGGCGGCGGGCCGATGATAGACCTGGGCGTACACTGGTTCGACCTTGCCATGTGGCTGAGCGGACACTGGAATCCGACCTCAGTCATCGCCAGGACCTACGCGAAGTTCGGGCCGGTTATGCGCGATTACAAGTACGTCGGTATGTGGGCCGGCCCGCCAAGGTACAACGGTATCTTCGACGTTGAGGACTACGCAAGCGGATTCGTCCGCTTCGGAAACAAAGCGACATTGTCGTTCGATCTTTCCTGGGCCGCCAATGCCGAAGAAGACTCATTCGTCGAAATTTTGGGCGAAAAAGGCGGCGTAAAGGTCTTTTCTGAAAAGCCGCTGGCGATACTCACGGAACACAACGGACGGCTGGCGGACATCTCGCCAAAGTTTGACGCGAACATAAATCCCTTCGTCGTCCAGGCGGGCAGGTTTATATCAGCCTGCCGGGGCAAGGTCCCGCCTGCCGCCACCGGCGAGCAGGGCATGACCGTCATGAAACTCCTCGATGCCATCTATGCTTCCAGCAAGTCGGGGAAGGAGGTGGTGATAAGGTAATGAGAGATTAAGGCGCGTCATCGCGGAGTTTATCCGTCTTTGGCGGGCTCGACGCGGTTCTCTGGGGGCCAGGCAAGTTCAAACAAGTCGGGATTGGGGTCATATTCCGTACCATCCACCTTCTTGGGCCTGAACCCAACCAGCCGCACTTCTTTCCCCGCGTGAGGACCGGTCGTCAGCCTTGCATGGTCGACCACCCAAAAGATGTACCCCACGTTATGGTACTCCCTGCTAAAACGCAGCAGGTAAGTTTCCTTCTCGACCACCCCCTGAACTCTAGGCCACCATACCGGATGAGCTTGGTAATCCTGGACACTGCCGGGAACCCCGCAAGCGGCTCCGGGTCTGACAAGTTTGAGTTCCTGGCCCCCGCGAATGAGGAAAGCATCAATCCGAAGGCAAAGCGGGTCGTTCATCTCTCCGGTCGTGGAACTGACGTTAGTAAGGCCGTGCCAAAGCATCCCGCAAGCGTAGCACCCGCTGAGAGTTCCGAGCATGACCAACAACATGATACCCCAGGCAAGTTGACGCATTTTGGCCATTACTGTCAATAGTAACACCAAAGCCTGGAGAAGACACGCTTACTATGAGAAGTTCACTACGCCCGAGAGGACTCGAACCTCTGACCTGCGGTTTAGGAAACCGCCGCTCTATCCTGCTGAGCTACGGGCGTAACTTTACAACAACATACTAACTCCTCGGCGCAGGATTGGAATCTAAATTGTCTAAGAATCCCTGGCAGAAATAGGCCACTGAGGCGCAGAGAGCGCAGAGAATGAATAGAATCAAAATATTCCCGCCTTATTTTCTTATCTCTGTGTTCTCTGTGCCTCTGTGGTCTATTTTGTCAAAAAAGGTGTTAGGAAACTGTGGACAAATGGTGGGGTTTTGGCTTAACGTTTTCTATTGTAATGATTTATCGCGATAAATAGGCATTTAAGGACGTGTGTGCCTGTCCCCGACGAAAAGGCCAGCAAAGCAAATGTCACTGCTAAAAACCTCGGATTTTGATTACGACCTGCCGAGCGAACTGATAGCTCAGGAACCGTCGCCCCGGCGCGACCAATCCCGGCTTATGGTGCTGGACCGCGCATCCGGGCGGGTCAGCCATCATGTCTTTTGCGAGTTGCCCGGCCTGCTGTGCGAAGGAGACCTGCTGGTGCTGAACGACACCCGTGTTGTCCCGGCGAAGTTCTTCTGTCGTCGGCGGACGGGCGGGCGAATCGAAGGGCTGTTCCTGCGAGAACTGTCCGCGGGCCTGTGGGAAGTGATGCTCAAGGGGGCCAGTCGGTGCAAGGTTGGTGAGGAACTGTCGCTTTGCGAAGAGCCGCCGCTGACAGCCAGGCTGGAAAACCGGCTCGGCGAAGGTCTTTGGCATCTGGCCGTCGCCCCTCCCGCCGGAGCGTCTGAACTGCTTGAGCGTATCGGTACGACGCCGCTTCCTCCTTATATCCACAGGGACCACCCGAACAGCGCTGACCACCGGGCCTACCAGACTATTTACGCCGTCCATCCCGGCGCGGTGGCTGCCCCGACCGCCGGGATGCACTTCACAGAAAACGTTCTTGCCGACCTCAAGGCCAGAAAAATCGAATCGGCTACGGTTACGCTGCACGTTGGCCTGGGGACGTTTGCGCCGGTCAAAAGCGAACGACTGGACCGGCATAAAATGCACTCGGAGTGGTATGAACTTCCGGAATCGTCAGCCGGGGCGGTCGTCGCTGCCAGGAAGCGCGGCGGGAGAATCGTGGCCGTCGGGACGACCAGCGTTCGCGTGCTTGAAGCCGCCGCTGCGGACGGTCCGATGTCGGCGCGGACAGGATGGACGAACCTGTTTATCTATCCGCCTGCGGCCTTTAGCACGGTCGATGCGATGGTAACCAATTTTCATCTTCCGCGATCGACGCTCCTGATGCTGGTGGCTGCATTTTGCAGCCCCGGTTCGACCGACGGAGTAAAAATAATCAAAGACGCCTACGCCAAAGCCATCCGCAAAAAGTACCGTTTCTATTCCTATGGCGACGCGATGTTGATATTGTAAGAGGCGGAGAGTTGTTATGCGGCCAATAGTACTGTTTCTGGCGATTGCGGCGTTTATCGCCCCCGCCTCGGCGCAGGGGCAGGTTTCCGACTCGTTGGGGCTGCCTTTTCCAATCCAGCCGGAGGCGAAGGAGAGTTTCTCATCCCGTGCGATTATCTCGCACAAGACGGTCAGGCCCGGCGATTCGCTGTACGTGGCTGTCGAGATGACAATCGCCGAGGGCGCATGGCTCTATGGCCCGGCGGCGGGCGGGACTGTCGTCAAGCCTATAAGCCTCTGGGTTGAAATCGCCCCGAACTTCCTGTGGGTCGATGTTGGCAAGATGCTCTTTGGGCCGACAAAACCTCACGTTACGCAGTATGAGGACGGTCAATCCGACACGCACAACGTTTATGAGGGCCGAGGGTACCTGTTCTTTACCCTGACGGTTCCTGACGAATTCAAGCCGGGAAAGGTCGAACTATCGGTAACCGTCAACGGTCAAATATGCGAAAAAGACGGCAGATGCATTACGGTTGACCACAAAGTCCCGGTTGCTGTTGAAGTAGGTTCAGCAACGGTCGCATCGCCGGAGTGGACCGACCGGATTAAGGAAATCCTCTCGCAATCAAAGTCGCTTGAGAATTGGAAGGACACGCTTGTCGGCGGGTCTGTGATAACCTCCGACTGGGGCAGCCCAGCCGGCGCCGGCACGGGCGTCCTGGCGACATTCGCACTGGCGTTGCTGGCGGGTCTTATACTCAACATCATGCCGTGCGTTCTGCCGGTAATCCCGCTTCGCCTGCTGGCGCTACTTGAACAGGCAGGCCAATCGCGCCGGCGATTCATCACGCTTGGGCTGGCCTTCGCCGGGGGAATCGTCCTGTTCTTCGTCGCCCTTGCCGTCGCCAATGTGGTCCTGAAACTGTCGCTGCAATACACGCTCAAGCAGGCGGACCTTTTCCGCCACACCGGCCCGGTCATTGCGATGATACTTCTGCTGGTGGCGTTGGCTGCCAATATGTTCGGCGCATTCACCGTTACAGTCCCCGGCAGGGTAGCGTCGGCCAGCACCGGAAGGGGGCATCTCGGGGCCGTCGGAATGGGCCTTCTGATGGCTGTGCTGGCGACGCCGTGCAGTTTCGCCGTCATTGCCGCGGTGTTCACCTCGGCGGTGCTTTTTCTGTCCCTGAAGGCCGGAACGATTGCAATCATACTTATCGGCGTGGGAATGGCTGCCCCGCATGCGCTGCTGGCAGGTCTGCCCAAGGTCGTTTCCCGCCTTCCCAAAGCCGGTAAATGGACCGACCTGTTCAAGCAGTCGGTGGGCTTCGTGTTTCTGCTGATTGCGGTTTGGCTGCTGCGATCGCAAATGGGCCGGGCGTATCCGGCATGGGTGGCAGGCTACGGCGTGGTGCTGGCGATGTGCCTTTGGATGTGGGGGTCGTGGGTGCGGTTCGACGCGCCCGCGCCGAAGAAATGGTCCATCCGCGCCGCAGCGGTCGTTATCGCCGTGTCAGCCGGCTGGTGGATGCTGACGCCGCCGAAGCCGCTTGCCGTCGAGATGCGCCCCTTCGACGCCGCCCAGATCGCCCAGGCCCGGCGGGAAGGAAAAATAGTCCTGGTGGATTTTAGCGCCACCTGGTGCCCGGAGTGCAAGGTCCTGGACATGACGGTTTTTAATGACCCCGACCTGGCCAAAGCCCTTCAGGCCAGAGGTGTGGTCGCCTTCAAGGGCGACGTTACTCGCAGGGACATGCCTGCCAACAAGATGCTCTTTGAACAACTCCGTGAGCCGGGCCCGCCGTTGACGGTGATATTCGTGCCGGGAAATTCCAAACCTATCCGGCTGCGAGAGGGATTGAGTAAGGAATTAATAATCCGGAAATTGGACGAGGCAATCGGAACAAAATAAATGAACAGCAGTTACGAGATTAGCAAGCGGGTCTTTGATTTTGCGGCAGCGGCTGCAGGATTGGCGGTCTTGAGTCCGTTCATACTGATTTTTTATCTTCTGGTTCGGTGCACTGGTCGGGGCGGTGGTTTTTATATTCAGGACCGCGTCGGCAAAGCAGGCCATATTTTTCGGATGATAAAGTTTCGCACCATGCGTGCGGACCACAGACACGACCCGGACCCGACGATAGTAATCGCTTCGGCCCACGAGGACGTTACGCCCGTCGGGCGATTACTGCGGAAATTTAAACTCGACGAACTGCCACAGTTGTTCAACGTGTTGGCGGGGCACATGTCGCTTGTCGGTCCCAGGCCGACCGTACCCGAACAGGTGGCTGAGTATGGCGAATTCGAGCGCCGCCGCCTTCTCGCCCGCCCCGGAATCACCGGCCTGGCGCAGGTTCACGGCGGGACGGCGCTGACCTGGCCTGAACGAATCGAGTGGGACGTCTATTACGTCGAGCGCCGCTGCTGGTCGATGGACCTTAAAATCCTCATGCGAACGGCCTTGGCGTTAATCATCGGGACCGAAAAGAACGTCCGGCGATTCAGGGATTTGCACGCCGAAGAAAGCAATTATTCGATGAGAAGATGAAGATCATATTTACGCTCATTTCGTTTGCTTGCTTCATCATTGCCTTCAAGGCGTTTGGCTCATCGCCCCCAACGGCTCTTGTCCTCGGCTTCCTTGGCGTGATCATCTTGGCGGCAACCCACCGAAGGAAACGACCCCAATCGACGCGGCGTATTCAATCTACAGGTGCGGGAGTCACGATCACCATTCCGGCGCATCCCGCTTTAAACCAAAAACATGACTTTGAGCCGGTTGGCAACGTTGACGCGGTCTGTCCGCACTGCAATCAAACCCTAGAGAAGAAGCCAGGGCGGAAGAAGAAATGTCCGTACTGCAGTCAGTTTATGTACGTGCGGACTCGACCAAGCGATAGGCAACAAGTTCTCGTTACAGAAGCCCAGGCAGAACAGATTAAGGAACAGTGGTCTATTGTCAACGGAACACACGATACGTACCTCGCCGAGAAAAGGCGTTTCGCGGAGGAAAAGGTGAAGCTGGCAAAGCGATTTGGCCGAGAGCCAAGCGACAACGATGTGCGATGGGGTCTACTGAATCAGGAACTCATCGAACACGCGCGACAGCAAAACTGGGGGCTTTTCCGAAACGCGAAATTCGAAATGACTGAAATCCTCAGGAAGGAGGACAGATCACCCGACGCCCTGGGATTCTACTTGGAAATCTGCTACCTTGACTTGAATGGCCCCAATAACACCGGTGGAACCACTGACAGGGAATTGTTGCGGGAGTACCCACCGTGGAATCCCAAAGACCCGACGGCAGACCTTGCACCAGGCATTCTTGACCGAGCGGCACGAATCATCCAGAAGGCCAATCTAACCCCTGTTGCGATCGAGGAAATCTATAACAAGAGGGCATCTGTCCTTTACACTTCGCTTCGTTTGCCGCTGTCACCGGCAAGTGCCTGGCCACAGATTAAAGAGGCTTTGTTTGAGGAAGAAGATGAAGAAGAATGAAAGAGCATCGAACACCGGACTGGCGCAGGTTAACGGCGGGACGGCGCTGACCTGGCCTGAACGAATCGAGTGGGACGTCTATTACGTCGAGCGCCGCTGCTGGTCGATGGATATTAAAATCCTCCTGCGAACAACCGTCGGCCTGATCGTCGGGACCGAAAAGAACGTCCGGCGATTCAGGGCGTAAAATGGTTGGGGTGTCTCCCGATTTAAGGAAGGCCGAAACCAGGAACGGTCTGCGGAGCCTTTACCCCTTTATCATGACCAGGAGCATCTTGAACTTGTCGGCAGCCTTGACGGCGTGGGGCTTATTGGCAGGCATTATTATCATTTCGCCCCGGCAGAGTCGATGTGGCAGGCCCGATATTGTTACCTCGGCCTGACCGTCAAGCGCTACGAGCATGGCGTCAAAGGGGGCAGTGTGCTCGCTCAATGCCTGGCCTTGAGCGAAAGCGAACAGCGTGATCGTCCCCGAAGGTTTGTCGCTGATTGTCCGGCTGACGATAGTGCCGTCCTGGTAGTCCACCATCCCAGCCAGGTTTGCCGGCTTGCATTCGGCCTTATCGCTGCTCATACGTTTCTCCTTAATCGCTTCGACTATTCGCCCAGCCGCCCACACATTCACGGGTTCATTGATTCTCACACGCGGCGGAGGTACTCATCCAGTTCTTCGGGCGTGGAGATCATCACGTCGTAGAATTCGCCGTAGTGTTCGCACTCCGGCGGGTTGTGCTTCCGGCATCGGCTTGGGCGGCGGTCGTAAATCGTGCAGAAGTTGTGCTCGTCGAGGTACATGCACCGGCCTTGGATTATCCGATGCCAACGGTAATTTCGGATAAAGACGCGGATCGTGTCGTACTGCAACTCCCATTTCAGTTCGTCGATGTCGTCGCGTGTTCGAGGCTTGTTGATGGGCATCACCAGGTCATGGCAACACCGGGCGGGGCATCTGTTGCATGCGTCAACTGTGCGTTTTTTGGCGCGATTTTGCGTTTTCTTTTTCGGTTTTTTCGATGTCATGGTGGATACGGGAGAAAAGAGGCCAGGAGCCTTTTTTTAATTACGAATTACGAATTACCAATCACTACTCCCCCCACGGAGGTTTTTCGGGCAGGTGTGCGTCGAACTCGGCGATGAGCCGCTCCTCGTATTTTCCCGCGTACTGACCCGCGAAGAACTTATCGGCTGCCTCGGTGAAGAAGCGTTTCCACGATTCCGCCTCGTCGCCGGGGTTGACCGGGTAAAACAGGGCGCCGTTCGACTTGGCGGCCTTCTTGTCGCCGGGTGCGTCGCCGATCATCAATATCTTGTCGGCGTCATATTTTCCGCCGGCTGCGTATCTGATGTGCTCGGTCTTGGAGCCCATTTCCTGTCCGCAGATTAAATATACGTACTGGGCAATGTCGTGTTCGGCCCATTCTCGCCCCAGCGCCTCGCCCGGCGTGCCGGAGCAGACCATGGCGTCCGCCGATTCGGCGATTTTTACCAGACTTTCACGCAAAAACGGGAACGGCGGGACGCCTCGAACGATTTTTTTGACGTCGGCATTGACTGCCCTGGACCATTCGAGTGTCCTTGCGAGCACTTCGTCGCCGGTCTGGGCTATCTTTGCCTCCAGGGCGGGGTTGCCCAGTTTGGTCTCTTCGGCGATCCACTTCCGCAGCGAATCGACCTGCGGGCTTTTATAGCCCCGCTCGACGGCCTTGGGGTGCTCGGCCAGCAGGTCGAAGGTCATCGTCAGCGCCGGGAAGCGGTTGACGCCTCGCCACTTGCTGTAGAGGTTGACGAACTCTGCGGCTTCGCGGGCGAACCGGCTGACGGCCTGGAGTTCCCAACTATTAATGATGTTGGGAATGAAGCACTCCTTGTGCTTAATCTCCATCGAGTCGAACGCGCACCCGTCCGAGTCAATACCGATGAAAAATTCCTTTGTCTTTTTAAGTCCCTTCAACGTCTCAACGGGGTCTGCCATCTGTTACTCCAATTTTCAGTTTTTATTGATTGCTTATTCCAGCCCAAGATACTTGCGGATATGTTTTGCCAAAGCGTTATCGATTTCTCTGTGTCGCGGGACCGGCTGCTTCTGCCCGGTCGATGGATTGAAATAAATATCGTGATTTGCACCGTGTCTGACGAAAATACATCCATCCTTTTCGAGTTGGCGGACGAATTGCTTTCGTTTCATATCGCGACGGCCTTCAATTCGTGTTCGTCCGGCACGTCGTCCATAGCCATCAGGAGGTAGGCTTCTCTGATATTGGCTTCCAATTCCTCAAGCGTTTCGCCCTGTGTCATGATCTCCGGATGCTCCAGGAGTTTGCCAAGCCAGAACTTCTCCCCTTTCCAGTACACCATTGTCATATTAACGCTCATTCTGCGATCTCCTGTTCCGCGATACATTCGTAGTATAATCGAGTTCAGGGAGTTTTTTCAATCAGCATCACTTCACAAACGGCGCGACGTGTCGTCCAAGGTGTTTTTCCAGGGCCGAGTAGTGCGCTTCTTCGTCCGCTTTCAGTGCAGCGTAGATTCGCTTGCCGAACCGCTCGCCGCCATCGGCCGTCAGTACGGACCCGAACGTTACGTGCAGCACCTGGCGGGCGTCGAAATCGTCCAGCAGGCCCGGCAATTGCTCGTCTTTGAGCGTCTCTGCCAACGGGACTTTCGTTATGTCAGCCGATACGTGATACGTCGCCTTGTCGGTCTCGTATCGCTCGCGTGCGAAGTCGAGTATCAGGCCGAAAAGGTCCGGCTCCGTCGCGGCGATTGCTCGAAGGGCCTCGAGGTAACTTGTCCCCGCCGTCTTGACGTGAACGTACTGCCCGGCCAGGTCGGCGGCTATGGGGTATATGCTGAACTTGTCGGAGCCGGAGTGGATGGAGATACGATACGGTCCGAGAGTCTGCATGACGGCGACGTGCTCGGCAAACGAGGCTGCGAATTCGTCGAGGTCGCCGATGTAATCGACGCCCTTCTCGAACCGCCCGACGAATCGCGGCGCCAAAGCCACCCATTCGACGCCCAGCCGTTTCAGTTCGGTCGCAATGAACAAATGCTCTGCCGGCGAGGTGGGGCTTTCAGTCTCATCAACAGAGACCTCCACTTCGAACGGGCCGCGGGCGACGGAAGCCAGATGATGATACATCTCGGCGGTGTGGGCGACGGCCTTTCCATACTTGGCTTCGGCGGTGTCGGCGGCGTCATCGACATACGCGCCCGGGTCTATCGTGAACATTGTAAAACCGGCTTCGACCGTTCGGTCGATGTCCTCGAAAGTTTGCAGATGGTCGGCATCCGCGCCAAAACCCTGCTTAAAACCTTCCTGCAAAACGCCCCACGTAGCCGAGTCCATCACGTCGTCGGGGCTTCGATGCGTGCGGGACATCTCGCGGATGGACTGCTGGGCGAGAAATACCGCCAGCCCGCTGCCCCTGACGGCGCGGATGTGCCCCGGCGTCGCCAGGCCCAACCGGTCGCCCATGCCGATACTCTTGACCAGTCCCAGACATTTCGGAGAAGTCCACGGCAGCGCCTTTCGTATCACCAGCGCGTTCGCATGGCCTGTCGGACCGACGATAACCGGCTTGGAGTTTAGTTCGGCGACCTTTTCACCGATAATTCCGCCTTCGCCGAGCGATCCGACAAACTTCTCCACCCCCCGCCGCCCAAGGAAGTACGTAACCCCGCCGGCCTCGACGAGGCTTGAAGGATAAACTTCGAATTTAGTCAGTCGTTCTATCTGTTCGGACGTTTCCATATATAAGGCTCTGTGTTTTTTGATATTAAAGCGTCTAACAGAATGAACCACAAAGGACACAAAGAGCACAAAGAGAAATCTTTTTTTCTATTCTTGGTGTTCTTTGTGCTCTTTGTGGTTCATTTTCTTTTCGTTATGGGCTTTAATCTTACAGCGGTGCATCGCCCAGCAGATCGGAGATTTTTACTGCCTTTCCGGTGTCGATGCTTTTACAGGCGGCCACACCGATGAGTATGGAGTAGGCCCCGTCTTTCTGGCCGGCCTTGCGTTTGAGCGGGTCGGGCGGTGCGTCGGGGTCGAATATATCGGTAAGCAGAAGCATATCTCCGCCGCCATGACCGCCTTCGCCGGTGCTGACCTCGATTTGCTTCGGCTGGGAGAATTCGCCTATCAGTGTTATCGAAGTGTTGCCCTTTTCCAGTTCACCCGGAACGCTGTCGTCACCGCTGATGTAGGTGTTCTCGCAGGCGTGATGCTCCAGGCGACCCTTTGTCCCGTTGAACGCGATGCTATATCCCTCGTAAGGGCTATAGGCGTGCAGGATGTAGTTCAGCAGCGCCCCGCGCCGGTACCGAACCGACACCGACATATTATCCCAAATATCGATATCGTCGGAAAAGACGCACTTGTCGCGGATGTATCCGTTCGGCTCGTTTTCGCAATCCAGGTACATTTCCTTCATGTTTTTCGAATCCGCCAGGTCCAGGTGGAACTTGCAGCGCTCGGCGGCAGGGCAGTCCTTGCATCGCAGGCCCCGTTCGGCCAAGCCCATTCTTTCGGCTGTGGCGGGCGTGTAATAGGACAGAGAGGCGTGAGAAAAAATCTCTTCAGGAATGTCGCCAAGCCACCAGTTGACCAGGTCGAAATGGTGGGTGGCCTTGTGGACCAGCAGCGAACCGGAGTTTTCGCGACGGCGGTGCCAGCGACGGAAATAATCGGCCCCGTGCCGCGTATCCAGCAGCCAGGCGAAATCGACGCTGAGTATCTCGCCGATAGCGCCGGAAGCGAGCATTTCCTTGACCTGATTGCGGGGCGGGGCGTAGCGATAGTTGAACGTAACCCGGATGTCTCTGCCGGTCTCGGCGGCGGTTTCAAGGATTTTCCGGCAGCGAGTCTCGTCGGTGGTCATCGGTTTTTCGGTAACGACGTCGCAGCCGAGTTCCATCGCCCGGCAGATGTAATCGCTGTGTGTAACGTCCGGACCGGTGGTAACAATAATGACGTCAGGCTTGGTTTCGGCGATCATCTTGTCGAAATCATCGGCAAGGTACGTCGGGACAACCTTGCCGCCGTTTTCTTCCATGTTATGGTTGGCCAGGTTCATCCGCCCCTGGTTGACATCACAGATTGCCACCAGTTCACCGAATTCCTGGAAGTCGCCGATAATAGCGCCTGTGTACATTCCGCTTCGGCTACCCATGCCCACATGTGCGTAACGTTTTTTCACCTTTGACATTCAGATGATCCTTCTGTGAGACAAGCGGTTATAAATCGTCAGGCTGTGTACGTACTGGCCGTGGTATCTCCGCCGGCGCCGGTCCAGTTTGTGTGGAAGAATTGGCCTCGCGGCTTATCGACTCGCTCGTAAGTATGCGCGCCGAAGTAATCCCGCTGGGCCTGGAGAAGATTGGCAGGCAGTCGCTCAGAGCGATAGCCGTCGTAGAACGCCAGGGCTGAACTGAAGGCGGGGACCGGCACGCCGAGTCGGACCGCCTGGACGACCACTCGCCGCCATGCCGGGTTGGCCTTGCGTACTGCGGAGCGGAAATAGGGCACCAGCAACAGATTCGTCGGCTGGGTTTTCTTGCTGTATGCGTCCTTTATCCTGCCGAGGAACTGGCTTCGGATGATGCACCCGCCCCGCCACATCAGTGCGATCCCGCCGTAGTTGAGGTTCCAGCCATACTCGTCCGCCGCCGCCCGAAGCAGCATGAATCCCTGTGCGTAGGAGATAATCTTCGAGGCGTACAGCGCCTGGCGAACATCCTCGACAAATTTGGCCCGATCGCCCTTGAATGCGCGCTTCGGTCCGCGGAGGACCGCCGAGGCTGCGACGCGCTCGGATTTCAGGGCCGACAGGCACCGCGCGAAAACAGCCTCGCCTATAAGCGTCAGCGGTATTCCCATATCCAACGCGCTGATGCCCGTCCATTTGCCCGTACCCTTCTGCCCGGCGGTGTCGAGAATCACATCGACCATCGCTTTGCCCGTCTCCGGGTCGGTCGCCGCCAGGATGTCGCGGGTAATTTCTACGAGGTAACTGTCCAGTTCGCCTTTGTTCCATTCGGCGAAGGTCTCGGACATTTCGCCCGGCGTCATTCCGACAGCCTTCATCAGCGAGTATGCCTCGCAGATAAGTTGCATGTCGCCGTACTCGATGCCGTTGTGTGTCATTTTGACGTAGTGCCCCGCGCCGTTTTCGCCGACCCAGTCGCAGCAGGGTTCGCCGTCGGCCTTTGCGGCAATGGCCTGGAAGATGGGCTTTACGTGCTCCCATGCGGCAGGGCTTCCGCCGGGCATGATGCTAGGCCCGTGGCGCGCGCCCTCTTCGCCGCCAGAGACGCCCGTGCCGATGTAGAGCAGGCCCTTGCTCTCGACGTACTTGCATCGCCGGATCGTGTCGTTGTAATTGCTGTTTCCCCCGTCGATGATGATGTCGCCCGCCTCCAGATGCGGTATGACCTTCTCAATGAAGTCATCGACCGCCTGACCGGCTTTGACCAGCAGCATCACACGACGAGGCCGCTTCAGAGCGGCGACGAACTCCTCAATCGAATGCGCGGGGATGATGTTCGTGCCCTTGGCGCTTCCGTTGATAAAGTCGTCAACCTTGCTGACGGTTCGGTTGAACACAGCCACGGTGAAACCGTGATCGTTCATGTTCAGTACGAGGTTCTGGCCCATCACGGCCAGACCGATTAGGCCTATATCCGCTTGCGGCATCTGTTTTTCCTTTCTATTCTGATTGCTGACCGCTAGATTGCTATTTCCTGCGAGGGACAGGACTCGAACCTGCACCCCTTTCGGGACCAGGACCTAAACCTGGCGCGTCTGCCAATTCCGCCACCCTCGCTGTAACACGAATTACACGAATAAAAAACGAATTTCACGAAAGTAAAAGAAGAAGAAAAAAATCAACGAATTATTTTTCACGAATTGTAACAAATTACATGAATTACACGAATTTATTTAAGAATCCCTGACAGAAAGAGGCCACAGAGGCGCAGAGAACACAGAGATTGACAGATTAAAAGAAACGAAAAAAAAGACAGAGGAAAATCTTTTTTAATTCTATTTGTTCTCTGTGTCTCTGTGGCCCATTTTGTCAGGTGCTTTTATTTCAGCCTTTGGTATTTGCAGCCGACAATACTCGGAAAAATCAGGCGAATTAAACTTGCAACCCCAGAGGTTGTTGTACTATAATATATTCGGCATGGAAGTGCTGCCTGCGTTCAATCGCGGGCACGTTTCCGTCCGATGGTATTAATGTCGGTAGGACTCACCGGGCGGGCTTTGTAAGATTCATACCGAGAAAGCCTACCCAAGCGGGCCCCATCTCCAGACGGCTCGGAAAGGGGCGTCTGGCCCGCCTGATGTCGCCGCGTGCAGTGCACTAATTAGTAAATTATTGAAGCGGCGAACCTTACCTGGAATAATTCGCGCCGAATAAGTCGCCTTATGCTGCGCGTGCCTCGTCGGCCCGTGCTTCAGCGGCGACAAAGGTTAGGAGATGGGCCATGACTACTGAACATCGCGACGAAAACCGCCCCCAGACCGAGGAAACACACCGACTCGAGCCCGCCTCGACCCTGCCAGCCGGACAGGCGGCCATTATGGGAACCATGGCCTCGGTTATGCCGTGGGTTATCAGCCTGTTCTTCCACGCCGGCGTGCTGGTGATCCTGGCATTCATTACGATCGTGCTGCTCAAACCGCCCGCCAGCGTTAACGCCACAACGTCGATACCCCTCATACCCGAAATACTCCAGGAAGAACCTATCATACCGGAACCCGAACCGGGGTCGGACCTCGACAATGCCGGTCAGTCCGATTGGCCCGGCCGCGACGACACGATCCCGATGCCCAAATTGGGCGAAAAGACGGAAATTTTACTCCCCGGCCTGACCGGCCTGACCCCTGGCGATATCCGAGGGGTGCCGGACGGGGGCCGAGTATTCGATACGGGCATCTATAAGCCGGGGCCCGGGCCGAAGCCGGAGCGAGTGGGGAGCGCGCGCCACATCGTCTATGTCGTCGATTGTTCCGGGTCCATGCTGGACACCTTCGACGAGGTCCGCAGGGAGATGCTCACGTCTATCGGCGGATTGGGTTTGCGTCCCGACGATCGCGACAAGCAGTCGATGCAGACCTTCCACGTGATATTCTTTTCATCCGGGAAACTCCGCGAGAATTTGCCCCGAAGGCTGGTCGATGCCACCAAAGCGAATAAACTGGCGGCGGAGAAATATCTCGAGACCATTATGCCTGAGAATCGGACGGACCCGATACCCGCCCTGAATCGGGCCTTTGAGGTTCTCCAGGCCGCACCGGGCGCCAAAAACGGAAAATTAATCGTCCTGCTGACAGACGGCGAATTCCCCGACAGCGAAAAGGTCTTCGACGTGATTAACAAACTGAATTCCAGCCGCGGCGTACATATTAATACCGTCCTGCATCACCATCACAGCGCCGAGGCGGTTAAGTCGCTAAGCAGAATCGCCCGCGAGAACGCCGGAACATTCAAGTTTGTCGAGGCAGAATAATGAAGAAAGGGCATAGGATGTAGGGCATAGGCCCCTAGGGCCCCTTGCGGGGGTGTAGGGACGGCGAGGCTGCGCCTTGCAGTGGACGGACAAATAGATAAAATTGATATAGATGATAAAAAGGACAAAAGGCGATCCGGTAACCGGCGCAGGAAATCTTCTCCCTACACCCTACGCCCTATACCCTACGCCCTAATAAGAAAGGAGATGGACCATGGCCATTGACTTTCGATGTGAGAATTGCGGCAAGTTGTTGAGCGTCGAGGCTGAACCGTCCTCGAAGGTTAAATGCCCTTATTGCAAGGCTAGGGTATTGGTTCCTGCCGGTCTGGCGTCCCTTCCCAGACCACAGGTTCCCGGTCAGGCCGATAAGGTCGATACCCGACCCGACCAGCCTTCCCCGCTGCCGGTCGAGGAGGAAATACTGGTTTCGGAAAGGCCCGATGCGCTGATGGGCGTGATGGCTATGCTGATGCCGTGGGTCATCAGCCTGTTCTTCCACGCCGGCGTGCTGGTGATCCTGGCGTTCATAATGATTGTAACGACCAGGAACACGCTCAAGGCCGACGTTGTCGTCCCGGATGTCCCGCTCTCGGATACCCTCAGCGATACCATAGCCGGCGATACAAGCCCCGAACTGACCGCGAAGTCTGTTCGGGCCGACGACCGGTGGGCAGAGCGGATACCGTCGGCCAATCTGGGACGGACCGAGAACAAAATCCAACTTTACGGGAGCGCCGGCGGCTCCGAAGGCGGAGCCCGCGCCCAGATGGGGCTTCCTGCCGGCACCGGCGGACCCAAAAGCCGATTCATGGGCACGAAGGGAACTGCCTACCATATCGTCTATGTAGTGGACCGTTCCGGCTCCATGGTGGACACCTTCGACGCGGTTCGGAAGGAGATGATCAGGTCTGTCGGACGATTAAGCAAGGAACAGACCTTCCACGTTATCTTCTTCGCAGCGGACAAACCCACGGAGAACCCCCCTCGCCGCCTGGTCTATGCCACGCCGGAAACCAAGAAAGAGGCGCTGGAGTTTCTTAAGACCATCTTACCTGAGGGACAAACCGATCCTATTCCCGCTCTCGAGAAGGCCTTTGCCGCCATGAGCAGGACGCCCGGAGACAAGCAGGGGAAACTCATCTATCTGTTGACCGACGGCGATTTCCCGGACAATGAGAAGGTTCTCGCGGCGATCAGGAACATGAACGCCAAGAGAGACGTTCAAATAAATACTATACTGCACCATTTCCGCAATCCGGAATTTGAGAAGGTCCTCGACCGAATTGCCAAAGAAAACAAGGGAGAATTCAAGTTTGTCGGGTCGGGCGAATGAGCCATATGAAACCGAAAAAAACATTACTGTTGTGCGCAGCGGCAGTCCTGGTTGCCGCGGCTTCGGCGCGCGCCGATTCGATTAAACTGACCAACGGCTTGGTGTATGACCCGGTAACAATCCTGGGTGTCGCCAACGGGATGGTCCGCTTCCAGATGAGCGGCGGGAACGCCATAAGCAAGTCGATAAGCGAATTGGCCGTCGTCGGTATTTCCGACGACAAAAATTTCACGCTGGCAGAAGGCCTATTTCAGCAGGGCAAGTACGCCGAGGCTGAAAAGGCCTATTCCGCAGCCCGGCGTCTCGCCGCCGCCGACTGGAAGAAAACGCTGATTGATTACCGCCTTCTGGCAGTAAGCGAGTCGGCAGGGCAGATCGACAAAGCGACAGCCCTCTGGCTGAAGATAGTCGATGATGCCGGCGCTTCCGCCGGCGCTCTGGCCCTGCGTCCGCGGAAACTCGCCCCCGCCCAAAACGAGGCAAACGACAGGGCTATCGCTCTGCTGAAAGGAAAGGTTAAGGAAGTGGCGTCTGATGCGTACGTCAAGGCGATCCGTCAGTTGCTCGTCGATCTTTACGAGCGTCAGGGCCAACTGGACGAAGCCAAGGCCGAGGTGGCGAGACTGGCCGGCAAACCCGAAACTCCGGATACCCAAACTTCCAGCGCGAAAACCAGGCCGGAAACTCCGCCGGTCGGTTCGGCCGACGTGCAACTGCGCCTGGCGTCGCTATCATTGAAGCAGGGGCAGTACGAGCAGGTAGTCAATCAATTGCAGCCGAAGATGAACCAGTTCACCGCCGACGGTCTTCCATCGGCGATGCTGCTGCTGGGTCGCGCGAAACTGGAATTAAGCAAACAAAACCAGAACGAATCCGCAGCACGAAAACTGCTTCTTGAGGCGGGACTCGACCTGATGCGTGTGGTAGTATTCTTCGGCTCCGGCAACGAGGCGCCGCATGCGCTTCTGTCGGCGGGGCAGGTTAACGAGCGTCTCGGAAACGCCGAGGCTGCAAAGGCGGCCTATTGGGCTGTGGTCGAAAGGTTCGCCCAATCCCCGGCGGCCAAGGAGGCGCAAAAAGCATTGGAAGGAATGAAGAAAGGGACTGGGGACTAGGGACTAGGCAACGTTACGCCGGGTAATGGAAGTCCGGCGAGTGGATATAGAAGCACGGAAGCGAAAGAAACCTGACTAAACGACGAGGAGAACAGATGCGGCGAAGGATAATGATTTGCGTGATATTGTCGGCTGTTACGGTATTGTGGTTTGCGGGTGTCGCCATGGCGCAGCCGGCAGGGGCAGGAGAAACCCAGACGACAACCATCAGTTACTGGGATTGGTTCATCGTCAAGGGCGGTTTTATAGGCTGGCTTCTGATCCTTATCAACATAGCCAGCGTGGCGGTCATCATCGAGCATTTCATCGCCATCCGCAGGACGAACATCCTGCCTGAGCCGGTGCAGATGCGGATCTCGCAAATGGTCGAGGAAAAAAAGTACAAGGAGATGATCGAATACACCGAAATCGAACCGTCCGCCCTGGCGTACATGGTTCACCAGTCATTGTCCGAGGCCGCTCACGGGTACGCCGCCATGGAGCGCGCCATGGAAGAGGCCTCCGAAGAGCGCACGACAAAACTGCTGCGCAAGATTGAACTGCTGAACGTTATCGGAAACGTCGCTCCCATGATGGGGCTTTTAGGGACCGTTTATGGGATGATCAAGGTCTTCAGCAAGATCGTGCAGGCCGGCGGCATGCCGGACGCTTCGCAACTTGCCGACGGCGTCGGTACCGCATTGGTAACGACGTTCTGGGGACTGGTCGTCGCTATACCGGCGCTGTCTGTCTATGCCGTCATGCGAAACCGCATAGACGCCCTGTCCAGCGAAGCGATGACGATTGCACAGGAAACAATCTCGACCTTCCGCCCGGGCGCTAAGAAGAGCGGATAATTACCACGAATTGCACGAATTTAAAAAACACATTCGAGTAATTCGCGGAAATTCGTGAAATTCGTGGAAAGTGGTAATGGAGACAGACCATGGCTAAGAGCTGTGTTCATAAATCGGGTCCGGCGGAAATGACAATCAACATGACGCCGATGATCGACTGCGTCTTTCAGC
>CAYUYD010000011.1:0-19022 GCA_964449105.1 uncultured Planctomycetaceae bacterium
TCTGTCGATTAAAATCGAAAATGTCAGGCAATATGCCTGACCTACCTGCTGTTGGAGTATGCCGCGACACGCGCATAAAAAACGGGCGGCAAGGGGTTTTTTCCCGGGCCGCCCGCCGCCATTGCCTGGTCTGGCGTCTTCGTTTTATCGCATTATCGCCCTTCGGCGTCTAATCATCAGCCCCGCAGCCCCTATTACCAGCAGCGTCAGACTGGCCGGTTCTGGTATTATTGTAACCTGTGCGATGTAAATACGGTTCTCCGGGAAATAAATCCGTCCGCCCACACCGTCATCCCAGTATATCTGCCCGTGCGCAGCGGTCTGGGTAAGGTCAACACCGAAGACGATAGGGGTGGGGTTCACCTGGTCGCCGGTGGTGGTGCCCCACGTAGTGCTGTCGGAGTTGCCGAAGTCCCAAAAGACTATCTCGTCGATGTTTCCGCCCCGGAGCGTAGCTTCTGATACGTCGATGCGGATTACCTGCTGGTCGCCCCAGTTGTTCTGCTGGAAGTTGTAGTCGGTCTCGCCGGCCAGACCAGCGATTACCCCGCCGTCGGTGGCACCGTCGTGATAGACCGAACCATCCTTGAAGGCGTCGGCATAGAGATATGGTGTGACTCCGTCGTCCTCAAACAAATTGGCCAATATCTCGCTCGGTCGCCGGTCGCCCCATATAACGTCGCTTGCGCCCAGGCCGAGCGAGTTGCGTTCCTCGACCTCCATCGAGTTGATGATGTCGGAGAGGTTGGCAGCGGTCAGGCCGTTGTAGGTCATCCGCGTGGCGTTGTTAGTCCATGAATATGTCCCTGTCGCCTCGTCAAACACCGGCGGGTGGTACCTCTCGCCTCCTTCGGCCGGGGCCCATCCGGGGACAAGGACGCTGGCGTCCCTGGCCTCGCTACCAATGTCGTTGCTCACGGAGACCTGCGGGTTGGAGTAACTCTTCCCGAATCCGGCGACATCCACGCTTCCGTCGGGGTTGGGGTTAAGCCCCCTGCCGTCGTGGACGAAAATATCCATATTGACGAAACCAGCAAGGGTCTGCGGGTTACTGTTGTCGGGTTCTTCCGAGTGGATTACCCACCCAAAAGCATAACCGTTGCGGGTCTTGTGCCGCTGCTCTACGATGGCCTGGACGGTCGGATCAGACGAGTACGTATATCCGCCCTTCCAGTCGTTGTTGTCGAACTGGCTATAGGTCATATAAAACTGAATGGTGTTTTTGTCTTCGGCGGGTGTCCGCCCCAGCCAGAAATCATCTTTTCCGCTGCCGTTATGAGAGGCGTAGTTGATCGGTCCGGAGTGGATGTCGCTGTCGGCGCCGTAGATGACGCCGCTTCCGCCGTCGCGGCTGTAGTTGTGCTGCGAGTGGCTTGAAGCCGGCGTCCACCAGTTCTGGAAGTTGGCGATTTCCGTATCGCCGGGGTTGAGAATCCCGTCAAGCTGGTCGTCGTTGTAGATGTGCCAGGTCTTGACGTAATCGGTCCTCAGTCCCCGAAACGTCGGGTCGGGGTCCGGTTCCACGGGGGCTGCGCGAACCACAGACGGAGCAATCATGAGCAGCGCTACAAGCGCTATTAAAACCCTACCGAGCAGTAAGTCTTTCATCGAAACCTCCTCCTTCCAAGGCAAATTTGACATTATGAGCATTGAGCACGAGCATAATATTGATCCGACTTCAACGATCCATCACGAGCACACCGTATATCCATGATGAGCCGCTTTAAGCATAACGACGTGCTTATAAGCAAGCGCTTTTGAGCAACAAAGCCACAGAGCAACAGGTACTCCACCGTCCGCCCTCTCCGGCCGGTGGGAAATACCCACCACTCCTTCATAAGTTATTATAGGCCCAATGCCTAAATCTGTCAATATGTAAAAACAAAGAAATTTGGGCTATTTCTTGCCGGTGGTCAATTATTAATCGTATGAGCGATATCGGCAAAAGCAGGGGTTTCGTTATTATTGACTGAAAGATTATGACGGCATCATGGCCGGTACTGCTTATTTTAGGTATTTTGCGGCGTTTTTGAAGATTCCCAGGCCGTCGGCGTCGGCAAAATCTCTTCCTCGGCGGGTCCAGGCGGGGTGCTGAGTGGGGTCCACGAATCGTTCAGGATGCGGCATCAGGCCTAAGATGCGCCCCGTCGGGTCGCAGATGCCTGCGATGTCGTCGATGCTGCCGTTGGGGTTTCCGCCGTCGTATCGAAAAGCCGCCTGGCCACCGCCGCGAATACGATTAAGCACAGATTTATCGGAAGTAACGAACTTGCCTTCGCCGTGAGCGATCGGAAGTGAGATTTTCTCGCCCTCGGTCAAAAAGACGCATTTGTCGCTGTCGGCGCGGAGTCCGACCCATCGGTCAACAAATGTGCCGCAGTCGTTCCACGTCAGTGTCGCGTCGCGGTTGGCTTCGACGGGGTCGGCGCCGCCCCACGGAAGCAGGCCGCTCTTGAGCAACACCTGGAAACCGTTGCAGACGCCCAAAACGAGTTTTCCGTCGGCGACGAACTTGTTCAGTACATCGGAAAGATGATGAATCATCTGATTGGCCAGTATTTTTCCTGCCGCTACGTCGTCGCCGTAACTGAATCCGCCGGGAATCATCAGCAGTTGATACCCGTCCAGCAGAGCAGGGCTTTCCATCACGCGGAAGACATGCACCTTCTGGGCCTCAAAACCGGCCAACTCCAGCGCGTACCGCGATTCCTTATCGCAGTTAGTGCCTGCGGCTCTCAATACCATTGCTTTAGGTTTTGCCATGTTCTCTTTTCCGTCGATCTCTTTCGCCCCTTCGGGGCTTAGCCCAAAAGAGGCCCCTTTCCCGGGGGCTGCGCCCCCGGCCAAATCCTTTTCAGCCCCTTCGGGGCTTATTTTTTTTACTTCCCGATGCCTCTGCGGTCTTTGTGGTTAAAAACGAACTACCAATCAAACGTTCCCTGCCAGGCCTGCTTCGCCTCGTCGATAGCAACATCTATGACGGCGCCCTTTTTGCCTTTGATTACGACCCTTCCGGTGTCTGTAACCTTGCCAATCTCGCCGAAAGGTACGTCCTTTATGATTTCCATGAACGTTTCGCGGTTTTCCGGGGCGACCTCGACGAGGAATCGCCCGGCGTTTTCAGCGAATAGTTTAGCCGCAGGCGGGACGCCTGCGCTGCTTGATGAAGCGTCAAGGTCTATCTCTATTCCCAGCCCGCCGGAAAACGCCATTTCGGCGGCTGCGACTGCCAGACCGCCTTCGGACAAGTCGTGACAGGCCCGGACAAACCCGGCGGCGATTGCCTTTTGAACGGCCAGCATGACCTTTTTCGATTCGGTAGGGTTCACCGGCGGGACGTCTGTACCGCTTTCGATCCCCTCGACCAGCAAATAATGGCTGCCGCCAAGATCAGCCGTCGTCGCACCCAAAAGGAACAGGCAATTGCCCGCTTCCTTTGCGTCGGCGGTAACGCAGCGGGAAACGTCCTCGATGACGCTGACAGCCGAGATAAGCAGCGTCGGCGGGATGGCGATGGTCTCGCCGGTGTCGGTCTGGAATTCGTTGTTGAGCGAATCCTTCCCGGAGATGAACGGCGTGCCATAGACCATTGCCCCGTCGTAGCAGGCCTTGGCTGCCTGGACTAAAGCGCCCATCCGGTCGGGCTTGTTGCAGTTGCCCCAGGCGAAATTGTCCAGAATGGCCGTCCGCTCCAGGTCGCCCCCGACGGCGATACAGTTACGCAGGGCCTCGTCTATCGCGTGCAAGGCAGAGTTGTACGGGTCCAGTTCGCCGAGGCGAGGGTTCATCCCGCAGGAAATCACCAGCCCGCGGCGGGAGTTCAGGACCGGTCGAACAACGGCGGCGTCGCCGGGTCCGTCATGCGCCACGCCTACCAGCGGTTTTATGACGCTGCCGCCCTGAACCTCGTGATCGTACTGTCGGATGATCCATTCCTTAGAAGCCACGTTCGGCGAGGCAAGGATTTTCAGCAGCACATCGTTGTAATTTCCCCTGGGCTTCGGCAATCGGCTTGTCCGTTCGGTCTTTTCCCACACGGCCTCCTTTGTCGGCCTGGGAAGCCCGTTATGCAGAAACTCCATCGCCAGTTCGCCGACAAGTCGCCCGTCGTAGAACAGCCGCAGATGTTTATCCGGTGTTCCGAAGTGTCCGATGACGGTGGCTTCGACACCCTCGGCGGCGAAGATTTTAAGTATCGTTTCGACATTTTGCGGCGGCACTGCTAAAACCATTCGCTCCTGCGCCTCGGACTCCCATATTTCCCAGTAACTCAGTCCCGCGTATTTGAGCGGCACGCGATCCAGGTGGACCTCGGTGCCAAGATGCTCGCCCATCTCGCCGACGGCGCTCGCCAAGCCGCCGGCACCGCAGTCGGTAATCGCGTCGTAAAGTCCTGCGTCGCGGGCCTGGATGAGCGTATCGAGCATCTTCTTTTCGGTGATAGCGTTTCCGATCTGGACTGCCCCGGAGAACTCGACCTCATGTTCGTGCGTCAGTTCGCCGCTGGAGAATGTCGCTCCGTGGATGCCGTCGCGTCCGGTCCGCCCGCCGACGCAGATAACGGCGTCGCCGGAGCGGGGATTCTTGAAGCACTTGTCCCTCGGCAGCAGGCCCACGGTCCCGCAATAGACCAGCGGGTTCCCGATGTACTTTTCGTCGAAATAGACGGCCCCGTTGACGGTGGGTATTCCCATGCGGTTTCCGTAATCGCGGACGCCGGCCACCACGCCTCGCATTATCCGCCGCGGATGCAGGACGCCCTTGGGCACGTCCGCCGGCGGCATGTCAGGCGGGCCGAAGCAGAAAACGTCGGTATTGGCCACCGGAAACGCCCCCATCCCCGTGCCCATCGGGTCGCGAATGACCCCGCCGATGCCCGTACCCGCCCCGCCGTAGGGGTCCAGAGCCGAGGGATGATTGTGCGTCTCAACCTTGAAACAGACCGCCCAGTCGTCGTCAAACTCGATTACGCCGGCATTGTCCTCGAAGACGCTGATGCACCAGGGCTTGTTCAGTGTCTTCGTCGCGCCGAAGATCGTCGTCTTGATGAGGTTGGGAATTTTTTCCACGACCTTGCCGGAATTATCTCGAACGCAGACATCGGAGCGAAAAGTCTTGTGGACGCAGTGCTCGCTCCATGTCTGCGCGATGGTCTCGATTTCCACGTCGGTCGGTTCACGACCCAGGCCGAGGTAGTGGTCCTGAATGGCCTTCATTTCGGTAAGGTTCAGGAACAGGTCGCGGTCCTTGCTGATTTTTTCCAGGGCGGCGTTGTCGAGGTCGCGTATTGGGACTTCGACGATTTTCAACTCATATTTGCCGGTGCGTATTTCCGGCGGGGTGTAGGCTGCGAAATGGACATCCTCGATTACGTCGTTCGCCAGCAGCCGGCGAGCGATAGCGGCGCGCTGTTCGTCTGTAACTTCGCCGGCCAGTTCGTACCGCCGGGCGGTGCGAACCGAGGAGATTTCCATGCCCATGTCGCCGATTGCCTGCTCTGCCGACGCCGCCACCGGGTCCATAACGCCGGCCTTGCGGTGAACCTCAATAACCGCGAAACCTTCAGGTACTACGAGCGTCTCGCTCGTAGATTCCTGCGGCATGCTCTCGGCGTCAGGTACGGGCGAGACGCCCATACTACCAATAGTAAACTCCTCAACCACAGGGTCGGCGAGTAGTTCTGTTGCTACACGCCGGGCGTCTTCGGCGGTCAGTTGACCTTCCAGGAAGAATAGCCTGGCCGAACGAACAGCCGAGACGGTTCTGACCCCCAGTTCCCGAATCTGCGCAAGAACGCCCTCGGCATGCGGGTCTCCGAAATCCTTACGCAATCTGACTTCAACGCGATGAATCATCCGGCTTTATCTTCTCCAATTTTCGCCGCCAGGGCGATGGCTTCGTGTATCAGCAGTTCATCGGCGCCGTACCCGACGGCGGTAATCAGCGGCCCAAAGCCAAAGCGGCATGAGGTCTTTCCGCCGTAGTCGCTCAAATCCTTTCCCCATCGCGTCGGATAGTATCCGCAGTAGCCGTTGGCGTAGCCCACGAAAAATGTCTCCAGCGGCTTCAGTCCCGCCTTGATGCCCAGGGCGATGTCCGTGAAAACCTCGAACGGAACGCCCACAAGTCTCATGTCATTTATGGCCAGGACGAAGATTTCCATCGGGAGCTTCGCAGGGACCGTTTCGGCCTTTATTGCCTTGCCTATCTTACTGACCCACTTCAGTATCGCCTTTCCGGTTCGCCTCTGGATTTCATCATCGGACGCAAGGTTGTCCTCGGCTTCGGCGGCGATTTGGTCCAGTTCCTCACGCCTCGGCGGTTCGTCCAGCGGAACATCCACAACTTCGGTGGCGGAGCGAATCTTCACTTCCTCCGTAATCGCAGCCTCGGCCAGAGTTGCGACAGCGGCATCAGCGAGTTTTTGCCCCATCTCATCCACATCTTTAAACGTGCCCATTCCCCATCCCCGGTCTCGATAGACTACCGGGTTAACGTCGCCGCAAGCGCCCTGAAGATATATACCGACGCCACCCCGCAGACGGGTGAGGTGGCGGCAAGCCGCACCGGGAAAGTCCGCCGAATATTCCAGATTGTCCGGGCCAAGGACGACCGCATGCGTGGCGTAGTTGATGATTGTTGCGATGGCTTGGCCGTCGTCACCGTCGATGCCGATTACACCGAGGCTCTCGTCGGCTGGATGCTTATCGCTTTCGCGGTTGTACCCGATGCCGGTAACGGTCGTTGACCCGTGCCGAAGGCGGGCTGGTTTGAGTGTCGCGACGAGTCCGCCGGTCAAATCCACGATTTTTGTCTCGACCTCGGCCAGCCAGACCCTGTTCGGTTCCTCCGGCGACGACATTGAGGCTGGGCCTGAGTGCGTGTGAGTACAAGCCAGAAGGACATTCGAGGCCTCGATGCCGCAGGCCCGGCCGACGCAACGGCGAATCTCGTTGGCTAACAGAACGTCGAAACCCAACACGTCGCACGAAACGATAACCGCCCTCACCTGGCCGTCATCCAGCATGACCGCTCTGGCCATGATAGGGTCATGCACGCCTATCGATGGTTTAATCCTAGCGATGAACCCGATCATCCGCCCGCCCGCGGGCGGTGCAAGGTCGATCTCCGTCGCCGATGCCTGAAACATATGTTTTCCGCCTCTGTTCCCAGTCACACGGGTTACCCAAAACCCCTTCCGCCCGACATTCACTTCAGTTCACCGCTATTTTCGCAGACTTTTTTGATGCCCGCTGCCATGTCGCGTATGGCCTGCTCGTCCGCCAAGAGTATAGTATGCCCCATCCAGACCGCATCGGAACAAACGTCCTCGCATACCGGGCAGGATACCTTCGTGTAGTCGATCTTCTTCCCGTAGTACGGGCAGGAGGTCGGGCAAAATGCCGGACCTTCTCCGCTCTTGAGGAACAGGGGGTTCTTGTAGAGTGGAATCGGATAGCCCGCACCCGCTGGTACGCCCTCCGCCCACAAGGCCTCGACGAATCGCTTCCGCTCGACGCCCAGTTCAGGTTTGACACGGAAGACGTACATGTGATAACTCCGCCGGGTCATCCGCGGGTCGTTGGTCACGATAGACAGCCCTGGTATCTTGCTCAGTACCTCGTTAAGGATGGCTGCGTTTGCCTGGCGCTTGAGCGTATGCTCTTCCAGGCGGGTCAACTGGGCCAGGAGAATCGCAGCCTGGAACTCCGTCAGGCGGAGGTTGCTGCCGAGGACGTAGTGCTCATACCAGGGCTTGCTCTTCTCCCGTCCACAGTTGGTGTCCTCGCGGATACGATCGGCAAGGGCTTCATCGTCGGTCAGCACTATGCCTCCCTCGGCGCTGGAGATGTTCTTGGACGCCTGGAAGCTGAAAGCGCCGCAATTCCCGATTGCGCCGGTTCCCTTTCCTTTCCACTGGCTGCCCCATGAGTGACAGGCGTCCTCGATAACAAACAGCCCGCGGGCTTTGGCAATATCGTTGATCCTGTCCATGTCGGCTACGTGTCCTGCCAGGTGGACGGGCATGATGGCCTTGGTTTTGTCGGTGATCTTTGCTTCTACGTCGTCAGGGTCGATGCAGAGGTTCTCCGGCAGGATGTCGGCGAATATCGGAATCGCATTGACGCGGAGTACGGCCGATGCCGTGGCTACGAAGGTGTACGGTGGGACGATCACCTCATCGCCTGCGCCGACCCCAAGCCCCACAAGCGCCGCCTCCAGCGCCACTGTGCCGTTGCAGGCCGTTATTCCGAACTTCGCGCCCTGAAAATCCGCGAAGGCCCGCTCGAACTGACTGACCTTTTCGCCATACCACCATTTGCCCGATTCCAGGACCTCATTGAGACCCTTGCGTTCTTCATCGCCCCAGATCGGCCAGGTCGGCCATTTGTGATCGCACGATTTCTTTCCGCCGTTAATTGCCAATTGTTTCATCGATTGCTCCTTTTTTTTGAACGATTAACCGTTTTGGACGTGTAGATTCTATAGCCTTCGCAGGCCTTGTCAAGATAGAGTCGGTCCGACTCGTCAGTCGGTCCTGGGTAAGTCCCCGCTGTAATTTTAGTGGTGTAAGTAATTGTGTGTAAGTTCATGGATTGATGTTGATCGTGTCATCCGGCTGAAGCGTAGGCGAGCGAAGCGAGCCGGAGCGAAAGCCGGATGACACGGCGCGAAAAATTGGGTACGTACTCTTTCTTCTCCAACACAGAGAAAGAAAGGAGACACGTATCGTTCTCGTTCCGCTCCTCGCCGCACCGCCAGCCGCGATACATACGAATGTACGTGATATCCGCCGCCCAAACCTGATCCGGCCGGGTGTTCTTCAGGCCCTTCAGCAGATACGGATACTTCTCGCCGCAGCGAGTCGTCTCGCCACGGGCGAGTCGCCGTGGCGACCGTGGCGACCTTACCGGTCCGTTGACATCGCAGAGGTATCCTGCTCCACTTCGCCGAGTCAGTTACTTCAATGGCGAGACGGACAAGCGATTGGTCTTTTTGACGAACAACTTCACGCTGCCGGTCCTGACCATCGCGCATCTCTACAAGTGTCGTTGGCAGGTGGAACTGTTCTTTAAGTGGATAAAGCAGTATCTTCGGATCAAGGCTTTTTACGGTACTTCTGAAAACGCCGTCAAGACGCAGATATGGATCGCAATCAGCGTTTACGTGCTGGTGGCCATCCTGAAGAAAGATCTGAACATCGCCCGCGGTTTGGGCGAAATTCTGCAAATTCTCAGCATTACGCTTTTCGAGAAAGTCCCTGTACGACAAGTACTTACGAGATTTGATCTTCAAAACGGAATACATGGCTCTTGTAACCAATTGAAATTATTCGACTTATAACAGTACAGTAGTGATTACCAATTGACAATTGGCGGTACGGGGTTGGTTAGGATTTAAGGTTGAAACAGGCACTTGGCAAAACGGATCGTATCAGGAAAAGCGAGGAGATCACGCGGGTCTTCCGCTGCGGCAGGAGCGCTTCGGACGAAAGGCTCCGGCTTCGGGTGCTGGTCAACTCGATTGGCCGGCGGCGGGTAGCGGTGATTGTTTCGCGCCGAAACGGAAACGCCGTCCGGCGGAACCGCATCAAACGCCTCTGCCGAGAGGCCTTTCGCACTTGCCGAACCGACCTGCCGGATTCGTTCGATTACATTCTCCAGCCGGGCGTCGGCGCTGAACTGAATATCGAGGCAATCCGTGAATCCCTGCGAAACCTCGCCGGGCGGATAGTAAAATTATAATCGAGGGTCGGATGATGGGAGCGAGTGGCACTTTTCTCTTGCACCCGGCCTTTCGCTTCGCTCAAGACCGGGCATTCTCAAGGCCCAGGGATGAGCAAAGCGAATCCCTGGGGATCTTTTACTTTGTAGGATGAAGGGGGGATTGTCGGTCCAGTCGAAGACGGTGAAGTAATGATCGAACATTCGGACAGTCCAGGCCCAATCGGCAAGGTGCTCATCCTTATGGTACGTCTGTACCAGGGTTCGCTTTCGCCTATCATCGGGCGGCAGTGTCGGTTCACTCCGACGTGCAGCGAGTATTTCATCCAATCTGTCAGCAAAAAAGGCGCACTTGCCGGAGGCCTGATGGGACTCTGGCGGATATTGCGGTGCAACCCATTCGGTAAAGGCGGATACGATCCGGTGGATTAGTAGCCGGTAGCCGGTTGTTCACCGGCGTGTGAGAAAAACATTGACGCGGCGTAGTTTGGTTTGGTATCAATTGAGTTGTTGTTAGTGTATCCGACGACGATGTCGGGGGCGTGGCGCAGTTGGGAGCGCGTCTGCATGGCATGCAGAAGGTCCGGGGTTCGAGTCCCCGCGCCTCCATTCGATACATCCACAAAGTTTTCTTTGAGGGCTTTGTGGATTTACTTATGGCAGATCATTTGAGGAAGATCGAAAACATGGCTGACGGAGCAAAACTGAGAATTGGCGTCATCGGAGCCGGCGGAAGAGGTCATCTGGCTTGGTATGCGCATAACCCCGATGAAGGAGTCCGCCTTGTCGCCGGGGCGGATATAGACGAGCGCGCCTTGGGGGAATTCAAGGACCAATTCGGGCCTGATGCCTTTGTTACAACCGATTATCATCGGCTCCTGGACCGGGACGACGTCAACACGGTATTCGTAACCTCCCCCGATTTTCTTCACGAGGAGCATGCCGTCGCCTCGCTGGAGGCCGGCAAGGATGTGTACCTCGAAAAGCCGATGGCGATTACCATTGAAGGCTGCGACCGCATACTGCAAACGGCTTTTGAGAAGAAGCGGAAACTGTATCTTGGTCATAACATGAGGCACTCGTCGATCGTGCTGAAAATGAAGCAACTTATTGACGACGGCGCCATAGGCCAGGTCAAGGCTGGTTGGTGTCGGCACTTCGTCGCTTATGGTTGCGACGCCTTTTTCAAGGACTGGCATGCCGAGCGGAGCAAGTCCACCAGCCTGCTGCTGCAAAAAGGCGCCCACGACATCGACGTCCTGCACTGGTTGTGCGGCGGATACACCAGTCAGGTCAGTGCTATGGGCGGGCTGACCGTCTATGACAAAATCACGGACCGTCACAGCCCCGACGAACGGGGCGACGCCAGTTGGTCTGATGATAACTGGCCTCCGATGTCGCAGAAAGGCCTCAACCCCATCATTGACGTAGAAGATATCAGCATGATGCTGATGAAACTGGACAACGGCGTGTTCGCGTCCTACCAGCAGTGCCATTACACGCCCGACGCCTGGCGCAACTATACAATCATAGGAACGGAAGGTCGGATTGAGAATTTCGGCGTCTCCCCGGGCAGGTGCGTTGTCCGGCTGTGGAATCGTCGGGCGACTTACAACCCATATGGCGACGAGCAATATTTCATTCCTCCGGCTGATGGCGGGCACGGGGGGGCGGATACAAGGATAGTGGCCGAGTTTGTCAGATACGTTCGGGACGGGGACAAGATCACGACCTCGGCTGTGGCGGCTCGCAACAGCGTCGCCGCCGGCTGCATGGCGACCGAGTCCCTTCGCCACGGCAGCGTTCCTATGAATGTGCCGAAAATACCCGCTGAACTCATCGATTACTTCGATGCTAATATGGTCTGATTGAAAGGTTTTACCCATGTCAAAACTTGAAATTGGTGTTCTTGTAAGTCTGACCGAATCACCGGCTGATGAAATTCGCAAAGTGGCGGATTTTGGTCTGCACCATTGCCAGGTCTGCACCTGGGCCCCGGAGATGTACACCGACGCCGTCGGTCAGGCCCTTACTACCGCCGCCGAACAGCACGGCGTAACTATTACGACCCTCTGGGCGGGCTATCCCGGGCCGCAGGTGTGGAACTTCATCGACGGGCCTAAAACCATCGGACTGGTACCGGCAGAATATCGCGCGATGCGAGTCGAGGCGCTTCAACAGGCAGCCCGCTTCGCCGCGAAGTTCAACCTTCCGTCGATTACCACGCACGCCGGGTTCATCCCCGAAAACCCCAACGACCCCGACTTTGACGGAACGGTCGATGCACTCCGTCAGGTCGTAGATGTCTGCGGCGAAGGCCGAATCGACTTCTGCTTCGAGACCGGTCAGGAGACGCCCGTAACACTTCTGCGGACAATCGAGCGGATCGGGGCCGACAACGTAGGGATCAACCTCGACACAGCCAATCTGATTCTTTACGGAAAGGCCAATCCCGCCGACGCACTGGACGTCTTCGGACAATACGTCCGCGACGTTCACGCCAAGGACGGCCTGTACCCCACCAGCGGCGACGAACTGGGCAAGGAAGTAGCGATTGGACAGGGCAAGGTCGATTTCCCGCTGGTGATTTCCAAACTTAAGCGGATCGGCTACAGCGGAACGCTGACGATAGAGCGGGAGATTTCAGGCCCGCAACAGATTGCCGACATCCAGGCCGCCGTCGAGTTTCTCCGCCCGCTGTGCTGAAGAAAAAAAACAATAGCAGGGATGCAGGGGATGCAGGAGATTTTTTTATTAAAGAAAAAAGAGAGAAAAAACATCCCCTGTATCTGCATCCCTGCTTAATTTTTCAGTCCGTACAAAGCGAGTTTCCCTGTAAAATAGCCGAATTATATCAGGGAGACGGGAGTAAAAAATGTTTCGTCCGCAGATAAAGGTTCTGGATTGCACCATACGCGACGGCGGGTTGGCCAACGACTCGCACTTTTCGATAGAGACGGTGCGTGCCGTATATAAGGCCGCCTGCGACGCCGGTATCGACTACGTCGAGCTGGGGTACCGCAACAGCAAGGAGATGTTCTCTCCGGACGAGTTCGGTCTGTGGCGGTTCTGCGACGAAGACCATCTCCGCCAGGCCGTCGATGGGATAGAACCTAACGGCACGAAGGTCGCCGTAATGCAGGACGCCCACAAGGCAGTGGCTGAGGACATACTCCCCGCCGATGAGTCCGTGGTCGATCTGATCCGCATCGCCACCTACGTCAAGGACATAGACAAGGCTATTCGCCTGGCAAAGAATGCCACCGAAAAGGGCTACGAGTGCACGATTAACATCATGGCCATATCGCACGAAGCTCCGCCTTTCCTCGACGAGGCGCTCCAGCAGATCGAGGAGGAGACCTCCGCGAAGGCTGTCTATATCGTCGATAGTTTCGGGGCGCTTTACAGCGAAGAGGTCCACGCACTCGTCGAGAAGTACCAGAAATACCTCAAGACCAAGGAGGTCGGCGCGCACTTCCACAACAACCGCCAACTTGCCTTCGCCAACACGATCGAAGCCATTCGAAAGGGCGCCAATTACCTCGACGGGACGCTCTTCGGGCTGGGTCGGGCGGCCGGTAACTGCCCGCTGGAACTGCTGATGAGTTTCCTAAAGAACCCGAAGTTTGATATCGAACCGGTCCTCGACGTCATCGCCAAAACCATCATGCCGCTTGGTGAGAGCATCGACTGGGGCTACCATATTCCGTATATGATTACCGGAATGCTGGATGAGCATCCCCGCTCGGCAATGGCGTTTATGAAGAACGGCGACAGCCGCGATTACGTCGGCTTCTACAGGCAGTTCCTCGACGACCTGACGGACTGATGCAGGCGTCATGCCCAACGCCTCTCTTGCCATCATCGGCTGTGCCGATTACCATCTCCGCGTCCTTCAATTGAGGATGCTTAAATGATCTCTCGCGTGCACAGTTCGATTTTGCAGGGTATCGACGCCGTTGCCGGCGAGGTCGAAGCCGACGTCGCCCGTGGCGGGATAGGCGAGTTGAAACTCGTCGGCCTGGCCGATACCGCGGTCAAGGAGTCCGTCTCGCGCATCCAGGCAGCCCTTCGCAACAGCGGATACCGCTGGCCTGGGCCTAAAGTTACGATTAACCTCGCGCCGGCAGACGTCAAGAAAGACTCGGCTGCGTTCGATCTGCCCATCGCCCTGGCCGTCATGCAGGCAGGCGGGATGTTCGCCAGCGAGACGTGCGACGATTTCCTCGTCGTCGGCGAACTTGCCCTTGACGGGCGCGTCCGCGCCGTCAAAGGCGCACTGGCGACAGCAATGCTTGCCCGCCGGCTTGAAAAACGCGGGCTGATATGCCCTGCCGACAACGCCGCCGAAGCCGCCGTCGTCGATGGCGTCGAGGTCATCGGCGTAAGTTTTCTCACCGAGGCCGTTGGGTTCCTGACCGGCGAACTTCCGATTGACCCAGCCGAGGTGGACCTTACCGAGGTTTTCAAGACGGCAGGGCGGTACGACGCGGACTTCGCGGACGTTCGCGGGCAGGAATCTGCCAAGCGGGCGCTGACCGTCGCCGCGGCCGGGCATCATAACATCCTGATGATAGGCCCGCCGGGCGCAGGAAAGACCATGCTGGCCAAGCGAATTCCGACCATCCTTCCGTCGCTGACGCCGGAGGAATCGCTGGAGACGACCCGCATCTATTCCGCCCGCGGGCTGCTGGCGCCGGGCCAATCGCTGATGGCGACCCGCCCGGTGCGGACGCCGCACCATTCAACCTCGTCAGCCGCTCTGATTGGCGGCGGGGTAATCCCCCAGCCGGGGGAGATATCGCTGGCACATCACGGCGTACTTTTCCTGGACGAACTGCCCGAATTCACACGCACGACGCTGGAGATGATCCGCCAGCCGCTGGAGGACCGCTTCGTAACGATTCCGCGCGTGCATTCGACGCTGAAATTCCCCGCCGCGATTATGCTGGTAGCCGCGATGAACCCATGCCCTTGCGGATATTTCACCGACCCGAAGCGGCAGTGCAAATGTTCGCCCACCGTCATTGAGCGGTATTTATCGCGGATTTCCGGGCCTTTGATTGACCGGATCGACATTCACATCGAGGTCCCTCCGGTCCCCTGGCGACAGTTGCGCGGCGACAGCGACGGACTGTCCAGCGAGCAGATGCGTCAGCAGGTAATTAGCGCCCGGACTGTCCAGCGCAACCGCTTCGACGGCGACGGCTCAACGACGACGAACGCGACAATGTCGAGCAAACAGATTCGCCAGTTCTGCAAACTCGATTCCGCCGGCGAGACGCTGCTGAAGCAGGCGATGACCGAACTGGGCCTGTCGGCCCGGGCGCACGACAAAGTCCTCCGCATCGCCCGCACCATCGCCGACATCGAAGGCGTCGAAAATATCCAGTCCCACCACCTTGCAGAGGCGATACAGTATCGAAGACTGGACAGGAGATTGTGAAAATGCGCTAGCCGCGACCGGAAGGGAGCGGGCGATTCACCAACGGGCGTTAAAAAACCCCGCTCGCTTCCGCTCGCGGCTAGCACGATAACGCCATATAGCATCAAAGGGCAGGTTCCCTAACCGTGAGCGGCAGATGGAAGATTATGATGTCGTTACCGACCGCATATTTTTTGACCTGGACTACTTACGGCACTTGGTTGTCAGGGGATGATCGTGGCTGGGTGGGCAACAAAGACGGCGCATGGCATGTGCCGTTCAAACCGGCGAACCCATCCCTACGATCCGCAATGGTACGGGCGATGAAACATAAACCGGTTTGCTTTACAGGTAGTATGCGTTCCATTGTAGAGAGTAGTATTCGAGAATCCTGTCGGATCAAGAAATGGGTGCTTCACGCACTGGCCGTGCAATCGAATCATGTCCATATTGTGCTGTCGGCCGGCGATATTCCTCCCGAGCGTGTCATGACACACCTGAAAGCCTATGCAAGCAGGAATCTGAATACCGCCTTTCCGGTTGACGGTCAGCGGCGATGGTGGACACGCCACGGCAGTACCCGTTATATCAAGACGGATAATTCACTTCGGAAGGCGGTGGAGTATGTTGAGCGTCATCGCTAGGGTGATTCGCTAGCCGCGACCGGAAGGGAGCGGGCGATTCACCAACGGGCGTTAAAACCCCCCGCTCGCTTCCGCTCGCGGCTAGCGCGATAATGCCATATAGTATCGAAGACTGGATAGAAGATTGTGAAGCAGTTGCTGATATAGGTATGATGATGAAAGATTCTCATGCCGGTATATTGTTCAGTATTGCAGCGCCGGTGATTGCTGTTCTTGCGCACCTTGTGATGTTTTACATAGGCGGACCAGTTCCATATCCGGTGATTGGAGCAATCGCCGCTGGCTGTGGACTGGCGGGAATTATCTGTTGTTGGGGTGCAAACCGAGAGAGTGAGCAAAAGCAGGTTTCGGTGATTTTTCCAATAATCGCCACGGTCGGTTTATTGCTGGGCGTTTTTTATGCGTCCTTCTTTGGGCCATGGATAGTATTCTTCCCGAAGATTTAAAATATCGCAAATACAAGGAGAAACAAACTATGAAATGTCCGGCGTGTGGTAGAGAGTTGGTGGAAATGGCGGCTGGGGGTTTTACGGTCGATGTCTGTCGTGGCGGGTGCGGGGGCGTTTGGTTCGATAACTTCGAGTTGCAGAAGGTCGATAACCAGAGCGAGTCGATCGGCGAGGCCCTGCTGGATATCGAGCGGGATAAAAACGCCGCTGTGGACCACTCGGCCCGTAAGAACTGCCCGAAGTGCGACGGCATCGTGATGATGCGGCACTTTGCCGGCGTCAAGAAGGAAGTCGAGGTCGATGAATGTCCCGGCTGCGGGGGCTTCTGGCTTGACTTCGGCGAGTTGGCGAAGATTCGCGCGCAGTACGCCACCGAGGAAGAAAAGGGTGCGGCCACCGAGACCTATTTCACCGAGGCCTTCGGCGAGGAACTGGACAAAATGGCGGCAGAGAGTCAGGCGACGCTCGATAAGGCCACGAAATTCGCACTTATGTTCCGCCAGATATGCCCGAGTTACCACATTCCCGGCGACCAGGCTTGGGGCGCGTTCTAAACAAGCGGTCAGCGGTCAGCAATCAGCGATCGGCACCCTCATTTGCAGGGTTTTTGCTGATAGCAGACCGCTGTCCGAAGGACCCTACGGGAATGCTGACTGCTTTGAGCGCAAAAGACAAGGCCACCGGCGATAAGGATGTTCTGTCTGAACACCTTGAGTTCTAGAAGGGTGCTATGCCGTTTGCTGTTTGGAGTGGGTTTTCGATCGCCCGTTCACCGTCGCGGTTTATGATGCGTTGCAGTGCGACCACGATCCGGGGATCGAAGTGCGACTCTGCACCGGCTACGATGCTGTCCATCGCTTTGAATACCCCCAAGCCCTTTCGGTAAGGCCGATCGGTGAGTATGGCGTCAAAGGCATCGGCTACGGCTACGATCCTTGAAATAAGCGGAATTTCCTCCGCTTTAAGCCCCATATATCCGGTGCCGTCATACTTTTCGTGGTGCGCCTCGATGGCGTCGGCGATGTGAGAGAGCATCCCCCCGACGGGCTTGAGCATGGCGGCCCCGCGGACGGCGTGCTCGCGGACGTTTTCCTGTTCTTCCCTGGAAAGAGCAGCGGCCTTGCGGAGAAGTTCCACGTTGACCTCCACCTTGCCCACGTCGTGCAGCAGACCGGCGATGCGGACCTCTTCGATCATGGCGGCGTTCAGGCCCAGTTCCTTCGCGAGGCGGACTGACCACGCCGAGACCCTCGTGCTGTGGGCCTCTGTGTCCGCATCGACCGTCTGGATGAACTTCGACAGGATTGCCAGCACCCCGCTGTAGGCCCGCTCCAGATTGTGAAGCGCCTCCCGGGTCCAGACCCGCAGCGTGGAGACCAGATAGGCTGTTACCACGAGAATCCCCCCCCAGGTCGCCAACTCAATCCAGACGTAGAATTTGCTTGTGGTGTATGTCAGCCCCCTCGGCATGAAAAAGACGTAGGCGACAACCAATGTCGCCCCCAGGATCGCAACGCCCACAGCGTAACGCTTGGGAAGCATCCACGCGGCAAAGACCACGGGAACATAGAATAAATAAAGCACAACCTTCTGGTTAACAACCAGCAGGTTAATCAATCCCAGCAGGACCACGAAGACCAGCATCACAAGAAGCCCCGACCGGACCTGCGCGATTTGACGTAGAACAGATTGCCTTATGCTCATTTCAGGCCACCATGATTGTGTTGGCAGGTTGCCTCATTGCCGCCCCTGCATCCCCGGGCCGTAATGCGACCATGTCCCATGACAGTAACCGGATTATTGCACCTGCCCACATTCCCACTTTCGGCATTTTGGGGAGGGACTTTACTTGGGATTATTGGAATTACCGGCGGCCTTGTCGTTGGCGACAGAGCGGCGCTATTGCACACGACCTGAAGAAAATATTGTGGGCCGGTGAAATTCTATGGGATACTGGAGCAAAGCCGGATTTTGGAGCCTTTGAAATGGAAAAAGAACATGCGACGTCCCTGCTTCGATGGGGCAAGCAGGTCAACTGGCTGCCGATGCTGATAGCGCCGGTCGTTCTGGCGGTAGCGGCTGTCGCGGCGAACCTGCTGCGATTCAACCCCAATATTTATGCCAGCCGCCTTGAAGTCGTCGCGCCGTACCTGGCTGTGACGGCGACGGCGGTCTATACCGTCCGTGCTGTCGTTACGAGAAACCCACTGTTCCTGATGCTGACGGTCCTTGCTGCGGCGATGCTGCGCCGGGAGATTGAGTGGCCTCGCCATGGCATCATGATGTTTTTGACGCGCCGAGGCATATATGTAATCCCGGGCGTCATTGCCGTCGGGATGGTGCTGTGGCGGAAGAAAATCGCCGATCCGCTCAAAGATTATCGGTTCGCCTCCTGGCTGATTGCCGCGATGTGGACATTTTTCTTCTCGCAACTTGTCGCCAGGCGGGTTTTCAGCGCGAAGCACCTTGCAATTATCCCCAACGAAAAGGCCATTCACATTTTTCTGGAAGAGGCCGTCGAAACAGCAGGGCACGTTCTTTGGGTTGCCGGCGCCGTCGTCGGTTCCTGGCGACGCGGGGCAGCGCGGCGGAAAGAGGCGGAAGCGAAATGATAAACCGTTACAGAGTGTTTGTGGCGTTTTGCGGCATTGCACTTTGCAGCGGGTGTGCAGCCAACCACGACGCCGGCGCCGACCGTCTGACGTCTGCGATTGACCTGTCGGCCGGTTATCTGGTTCGCGCCTGCCGAGAGGATGGAAGGTTCACGTATCGGGTCAAT
>CAYUYD010000012.1:0-12704 GCA_964449105.1 uncultured Planctomycetaceae bacterium
TTACGAGTTACGAATTACGAGTTACGAATTACGAGTTACGAATTATGTTTGAGTTGCTTTCAAGAACCAGGTACGGACAGATCGGTCTGGACGTAGGGGCCGAAAGCGTCAAGATGCTGCAGCTGGCTGTGATGCGTGGCAAACCATTCGTCGCAGCCGCCGCTCTGCGCCACCTGCCCGAAGACGCCACCAGGTCCGACGCCGACCCGCAGATGCGCCGGCGAACCCTCGTCGAAACCGTCCGCGAAATGCTCGCAAACGGAGTATTTCATGGCCGGAGCGTCGTCAGTTGTATGCGTGCCGACGAAATAGGCATCAAGAACATTCGCCTGCCACAGATGCCGGACGACGAACTGGCTTCGGCGGCTTTGTGGGAATCTCGGGAGCGGTTCGGGTTTGAGGTCGCCGCCGACCGGATTCACTTCATCAAGGCCGGCGAAGTCCGACAGGGTACCGACGTACAAAACGAAGTCATACTCATCGCCGTTCCTGAAGACGCCATTTCCAGGCACCTCGATATGCTTTCCGGGATGCGTTTGATTCCGTCCCACATAGACACCGAGCCTACTGCTCTGTTCGGTGCATACGAGCGATTTCTCCGGCGTGCCGACGATGACGCATTCGTCAGCGTGATCGTCGATATAGGACTGGCCTGCACGAAGGTGATCGTAGGGCGAGGCAAAGCGATACTGATGATTAAGACCCTCGACATCGCCGGTCGGAAATTCAACGAAAGTGTCGCCGAAGAACTGCATTTGAGTTACACCGATGCCGCCTCTCTTCGCAGGCGCACCCTCGAGACTGGACACCTCGATCCGACAAAAACAGACGCCTCCGACCTGCCCGCTGTGGCGGGCAATACGCCTGAAGAAGGAAAGGTGGAATGGTCCGTCTTCGACGCCATTCGCGAACAGGCCGAGGCGCTTGCGCGTGAGATAAGTCTATGCCTGCGTTATTGCTCGGTTACGTTCCGCGGGCTTCGCCCCACCAGGATCACGCTGACCGGCGGAGAGGCCTACGACCGACATCTGGTCAAATCGCTGAACGAACACCTCGATTGCGAATGCGCGGTGGGTCAGCCCCTTTGGGGTATCGACCTTGGCGGGGTTGAAATAAGCGGCGACCGTCGCGGCGAACTGGCGGAATGGTCGGTAGCGGCGGGCCTGGCCCTTCGCGGACTGTATCCCGATGGAATCGGGAGTAAAGACGTCCCATGCAGTACAGGCGCAATCCCGATGCAATCGGGGGCGAATCACCCACGTAAAACTACTTCCGATAGTCCCGATGAAATCGGGACGAAACTCGTCGGTTTCGGCGTCTCTGAACAGGAAAGCGGATGATGACGGCAATGAACTCATTTGGAACGAATAAAGAGGCCCCCTCGCAACCGCTGGGGAACTCCTCGCAAGCCGGTGATTCCGCCGGGCTTCGGCCCTTCGGCACCGCTCAGGGCCGTCCCAAGCCTGTCGAGGGGCGGCAAGATCAGTCGGGCCGCGGCGCTGCGGTGCAATCCCGGCGCGCCGGGACGGGTCCGGCGCCACAAGTGGAGTTCCTTCCGCAGCGTATCCGCCATCAGCGCCTTCGGCGTAGCCGGCTTATTCGCCAGGGTTATCTTCTGGCGGTGTGCGTGGCGGTTATGGGGATATTGACCTACGTTCGCGCCGGACGGATCGCCCAGGCACGCGGCGACCTGGCGACGCTTGAAAACAGCAGAAGCAACCTCCAGAAACAGACGGCAATGATAACGCCGCTGGAACACCAGATGTCCGACCTGCTGATCAAGAAAGGAATCGACGAGGAACTTGGCGGCAGGACCGACTGCACCGTCGTGCTGGCAGAGTTGTGCCGGATAACGCCGCCGAGCATAGTCATGGTCTCGCTTGATTTGCAGACAGTTAAACTGCCTGCGGAGGCATCCGGATATTTCCCGGCGCGCCGGGACTCGTCGCCCACCGCCGGCAGAGGTTATCGCGATTCGCGCCCGACCGTTGTCGGGCAGACCCCCGGCGCGCCGGGGGAAGACGCAACCGGCACCGTCCCCCGGCGCGCCGGGGCTCGCCTGACAATTACCGGTCTGGCGATTAATGACGTGGATGTAGCCAACTTTATCGGGCAACTATCCGCCAATACGCTCTTCAGGAACGTGAACATGGGTTATACCAAAACGATTGTTTTTCGCGGGCGTTCAGTACGGGAGTTTCAGGCCGGCTGCTACCTGGCTCAGTGATCCGAACCCCGATTACATCGGGATAAATAAGGGAGAATTATCGGCGTGTTCTTTTCACGCGACAACCTGATCGTCCTGGGAATCCTGGCGGTGATTACGATCACCTACTTTGCGGTGGTTTATCGTCCCCAGTCGGCCGCAGCCGATAATATTTCCGCGCGGACCGCAGAGGTCAAAGACCTCCTCGAATCCGACGCCATGCAGGCCTCTCGCATCCCGCCGATGCTCCGCGAAATCGAACAGATGAAACATCGCTATAACGACAACGACTGGGGGCGAAGGCTGCCGGAGCGACAGGAACTGGCAGGGTTCCTCCGCGAAATAGCATCGGGACTCTCTCATGAAAAACTTACCGACCAGTTCATCCAGCCGGGAAATCCGTCCCAAAACCCGCGGTATAGCTGCCTCCCGATTACACTGAAATTCGAGGGCGATTTCATGTCCCTGGCGAGGTTCCTGAAACAGATCGACGGTATGACCCGGTTAACGCGAATCGAACGCTTGATGATTCAGTCCGACGAAGGCATGAAAAACCTCAAAGTAGAAATGGGCATGAACATCTATTTCACGGAACAGCGAACGAAGATCGAACAAGCGGGGGATGAGCAATGAACGGTACGAAGGGAAAACTCGCGGATTTTACAAGACGGCTCAAGACGGAAATCCGGCAGGATAAGAAGAAAACGACCCTGCTGGCAATTCTGCTGATAACAGCCGGTATCGCCGGCGGAAGGTTTGTTGTTATTTGCGGCCCGCCGGACAAAGCCTCCGCCGCCGGTTCATCCGACGCCGACAAGAGCCTGCTTTCCGAGGACGACGGAGACACCCAGGCCGGATGGGCAGGAAGCAGTGAGTTTCCGGCCCAAGAGGTTGATTTCACTTCGATGGACCGGACCATAACCCGCGACCTTTTCCGGCCCGACACCAAATATTTCCCGTCCGCCGACCGTGCCGGTGAATCCCGGCGCGCCGGGACTGCGAGTCAGCCTGACCAGGCCCAACAACTCGCCGAAGCCAAACAACAAGAGCAGCAAAAGCGGATGGAACATATCAAGTCAATCCACACCCAGGCAGAAGCGCTGTGCCTGATGAGCACCATGCTTGGCAGATCGCCGACAGCATTAATAAACGGACAGGTCCTTCGGACCGGAGACCTGATAAACGGATTTCACCTTAAGTCCATCGCCCCCGACTACTGTATCGTCACCAGGGATGGCGTGGACGTGAAGTTGCAAATGAGAAAATGAGCAGTCAGCAATCAGCAATCAGCAGTCAGTAAAAGAAAAAGAACGCTGAATGCTGAACGCTGAATGCTGAACGCTGAATGCTGAACGCTGAATGCTGAACGCCGACAGAGGCACAGAGAAATCGATAATAACAGGCACTGCTGCAGAAGCGGATTCGTCCTGACCAACAGGACGGGTCAGCCTGATTAAAGGAGTACAAGTGATGAAAAGGTTTTTTGCAACAGACGCAACAGAATCACCTTCCGCATTGGCCTTGGCTTGCGCCGCGACCCGCCGCGGCGGGCGCCGACGAACGGGACGAATTATCGCGCCGGCAGTTTTGGTAACACTTCTGACCGTCGGAATGGTCATCGCCCAACAGGCCGATACCCCCACAACCAACCCCGCCGCCGACAACAACCACAACAACAAGGTAAAGTTCGACAAGGAAGGCGGCGTCGATGAACTTCACGTTCGCGGCGTGGACCTTCGCCAGGTCCTCCAGATGCTCAGCACCCAGAACCAGGTCAACATTGTTACCAACAGCGAGGTCAGCGGTACGGTAACAGTCGATCTGTACAACGTAACGTTCACCGAGGCCCTTGAGGCGGTGCTGAAATCGGCGGGGCTTGTCTATGTCCGCAAGGATAACTTCGTTTATGTGTACACGCCGAAGCAGTTGGCGGACATCCTCGCCGCCGACCTGAAACTTGCGGTGAAGGTCTTCCGTCTCAACTATATCACAGCCGATGACGCCAAGGCCCTTATCGCACCGGCCATGAGCAAGGACGGAACGATCTCGACGTCGCCTGCTGCGGCGACGGGCGTACCTTCTGCCTCCGACGCCGCCGGTGGAAACGCCATGGCGACCGAAGATGTCCTGGTGGTGAAGGATTATCCCGAAAACCTTGAAAAAATCACCGCCATTCTCCGACGGCTTGATGTCCGCCCCCAGCAGGTGCTCATCGAGGCGACCATCCTGCGAGCGACGCTGACCGAAAACAACGCCCTGGGTATCGATTTCAACGCCCTGGCCGGCGTCGATTTCCGAACTATGGGATACACCAGCACGGACCTGACCAACCTGACAGCCGGCGCCGTACCGGCAGCGGAACTGGATCGGGCTAACGCCAACTTCCGAACCGACTTCGCCGCGGGCGTCGCTCCGGGCGGGGTTACCGTAGGGTTCGTCTATAACCAATTCAGGGTGCTGCTTCGCGCGCTGGAAAGCATCACGGACGTCGTCATCCTGGCAAATCCGAAATTGCTGGTGATGAACAAGCAGCGAGGCGAAGTCATGATCGGAAACAAGGACGGGTACCTGACCACGACCGTTACGGAAACGACCGCCACGCAGACAGTCGAATTCCTCGAAACCGGTACTCAACTGATCGTCAGACCTTACATCGCAAGCGACGGGTACATCCGCCTTGAAATCCACCCCAAGGACTCCACCGGCGGACTTACCGCCGATCGGCTACCTTTCGAACAGACAACCGAATGCACCTCCAACGTCCTGGTCAAGGACGGGCACACGATTGTCATCGGCGGGCTGTTCCGCGAACGCACCACCAGCGGACGGTCGCAGGTGCCGGGACTGGGCAATATCCCCATCGCCGGCGCACTGTTCCGCAGACGCTCCGACGATTCGATCCGCGAAGAGGTGATAATCCTCATCACCCCCCACATCATCAAGCACCCCACCGACGAGATCGTCTCCGAGCAGTACAAAGACGAGATAGACCGCATCCGCCTGGGACTGAGGCGTGAAATGATGTGGTTCGGGCGAAGCCGATTGGCGCAGACCCAAATGCGCTGGGCCAGACAACACATCGCCGCGGGCCAATACCACAGGGCGCTGTGGGACCTGAATATGACACTGTCGTTGGAGCCTAGAATGGCCGAAGCCATCAGACTGAAGGAGCGTATGACAAAAGAGGCCATCTGGGCGCATGAATCGCTAAGCTCCGACACCGGGTACATCATTCAACGGATGATCATGAATGAGATAGGTCAACCGACCGAGAAGGTCATGATCCCGCTCAAGCCCCGAGACGGGATGCTCCTTGAGAAGGAAATTCGCGATGCCCTTGGAATAGGACAGCGACTGGAACTTCCTTTGGAGCAATCGGCCGGCGCTCCTCGAAGAGTCCTTCCCCGGCGCGCCGGGGCTCCACCTGCAACCAAACCGGAAGAATAAAAGGTGTTTTTTTGATCGAATCTGTCAATTTGGGAAAGATACGGAGATTAGGTAAGCCCTGACGTGTCCCGGCGCGCCGGGATTCGCCTGTGGCGAGATTCAGAAAGGGATTGGATATGAAACATTACACGATATTACTGGCGATGGTGGTGGCGTTTAGCGGCTGCAACTTTATGCGTAAAGAGAAGGTCAAGTCATACAAGGAGTGGCATCAGGCCCGTTCCCAAATTATCTGTAGTGTAGGCGAAGAGCACTTCAAGGCGGGGAGCCTCGATAAGGCACAGTCCTGCGCTATGGAATCCCTGAGCATGAACAGCGATTACCTTCCCGCCAGGATGCTCCTTGCGAAGGTCCTTCTTGGCAGGGGTCGCTACGAAGAAGCCGCCGAGCAACTACAAAAGGCCGAAACGCTCCTGGTGAATCCGAAGACCGACGCCGACACCCATCCGATGGGAGCCGAGATCGCTTATCTGCGTGGAGAGGCCATGGAAAGGTCGGGCAAGTACGCGGAGGCATTGCAGTGCTACCAGAAGTCCCGCGCGCTGGACCCGTCCAACGATGCGCACGTAATGGCATCGGCGGAAGTGCTGGTTTCCATGGGTCAGCCCAAAGGCGCGCTGGAACTGCTGGAAGTCCGCCTCCAGCGAATTGAAGGGGGCGACGAACCGTCGATGCTCATCCTCGCCGGCGAAGTTGCAATGCTGGCAGGCGACTACGCCAGGGCGGCCGATTTCTTCCAGCAGTGTCTGGACATGTCGAATGACCGGGACTCCGATAAGCCCGGAAGGTCCGTTCGGGAATCGCTGGGGAAGGCGTATTTCTTCGCCGGGAATTACAGACAGGCCATCGAGTCGCTCAAACAGATTCCCGACAATTCGGAATCATCCCCGGCGCGCCGGGGCTGGGTCCGGATCATGATGGGCGACAGTTACATGGCGCTGAATCGCCCGCGTGATGCGAAGGCTGAATATGAATCTGCCGTAACAATCGAACCCGGCGACTGGCCGGTATGGTTATCCCTGGCCAAGGCCGCTGTTGCCGACGGCGACACCCGTCGCGGAATCACCGCAGGTCTGCGGGCGATGGAACTGGCCGATCCCGACGCGCGTCGGGACACGACCGCCGGCGGCAATAAGGGGCGGTTGGAAATATCCGTAGTAACGTCCTATGCGATGCTGATGGAAAACCGCCCGGAAGATGCGATGAAGATCCTGGCGACATCGGCCAGGGAGAATCCGAACGACCCGATGCTGTGGTGCATGTTGGGCAGGTGTTACTCGGCCAGGGGTCAGACCGACCGTGCTGCTGCATGTTACATGGCGGCTTTACGGGCGGACCCGGACAATTACCTGGCCAAAAACCTGTTGGCTTGTATCGAGCAAAACTAAAAGAGCGGTCAGCGGTCAGCAAAAGAAGAAAAAAATACTGAACGCTGAATGCTGAACGCTGATTGCTGACTGCTGATTAAGGAACAAGATTTTGACAACGGCCAAGAGAGTAGGACTGGCAAGCGTGGTGCTGATTTCCCTCGGCGCCAGCGCCGCATACTACGCCACCACAATGGCTGTACGCGGATACGAGGTGCACACCGAGACGCTGGGATACCTCGTTCTGGGCCTGATCGCTGCGCTGACCTGCCTGATCCTGGTGGTTTTCTGGCGAAATGTTCATCGCACCGTCAACAGCATCGCAACTCAACTGGAGCAGATGGCCGATAAACGCCAGATCGGACTGCTGATGATCGACGGCAACGACGAACTGGCCCAGATAACCGGGCCTCTGAACCATTTCCTGACCGTTATCGGGGATGAATTCGTACGAATTCAGTCCGAAAAACGCGAACTGCAAATCCAGTCCCGCATATCCGGCGCGGAAAAGAAGCACACCGAGGCCATCGTCTTTTCCATCTCCGATGCGGTTATCGTTACCAATCGTTTCGACGAGATGATCCTCGCCAACGAATCGGCTGAAAAACTGATGGGCTTCAGTCTGAAACACAGCCTGAGGAAGAACATCGATCACGTCATTCACGATCCCGACTGGTCGGGACTGGTAAGGCTGATACGGGAGACCCGCAGCGGCGGTTACAGCGAGGCATCGACGGCGAAACATGGCGACCCTTTTCGCAAAAAGCCTCATTTTACCCGCAAGGTGGTAGAGCACACCATCGACCAGAAGGGTCAGCCAAGGACCTTCAACGCGACCCTCTCCTGCGTAATGACGCCTGAAGAAAAGGTCTCCGGCGTGGTGGCGGTCCTGCACGACGTAACGCGAGAGAAGGAAATCTCGCAGATGAAAACGGATTTCGTCTCCAGCGTCTCGCACGAACTTCGTACGCCGCTGTCGTCAATCAGGGCGTACGTCGAGATGCTCCTGGACGGTGAGGCCCGCGATGAAAAAACCCGGCGCGAGTTCCACGAGATAATCGCCGGCGAGGCGGACCGCCTCAATCGCCTCATCGAGAACATACTCAATATTTCGCGGATCGAGTCCGGCGTCGTCCGCGTCGTCCGTGAACCTATGAGCCTGACGGAAGTGTCCAGGCAGGTGCTGGACGTGATGGCGCCCCAGGCAAAGGCCAAGAACATCACGCTGCTCGACCGCCTCGATCCAGGCGCGCCGGGAGTCGAGCACCAGGTAGAGGCCGACAGGGACATGATCTACCAGGCAGTGCTTAATCTGGCGAGCAACGCCATAAAGTACACCCCCGACGGCGGAACAGTAACCGTCTCGACGAGCATAGACGAACGCAAGGGCGTAGCCGTCTGTGAAGTTGCCGATACCGGCGTCGGAATCGACAGCGAAGACCTGCCCCGTATCTTCGACAAGTTCTACCGCATACAGAGGCACACAAAGATGGCTGAAGGAACAGGACTGGGACTGACCCTGGTCAAACAGATTATCGAATCGGTGCATGATGGAAAGTTGTCGGTTACCAGTGAAACCGGCGTCGGAAGCACGTTCGGTTTCGAGCTGCCGATTTTGTAATTCGTAATTCGTAATTCGTAATTCGTAATTCGTAATTGGTAAATCAAAAATCGAAAATCAAAAATCGAAAATCCGAAAAATACTGGTCGCAGACGACGAAGCGCACATTCGGCACGTGGTCAGTATGAAACTGGCCAACGCCGGATACGAGATCATCACCGCAACGGACGGCCAGGAGGCCCTCGAACTGGCCCTGACCGAAAAACCCGACATGATCATCACCGACTTTCAGATGCCTTTCATGAGCGGCCTGGAGTTGTGCACGCACCTGCGGGAAAACGAACCGACCAGAGATATACCGGTGCTGATGCTTACCGCACGCGGGTTCGACATCGAGGAACATGAAATGGCCGCGACGGGGATACGCGACGTGCTGAGCAAACCCTTCAGCCCTCGTGAAGTGCTGCGCAGAGTGCAGCACCTCCTGGCCGACGATAGTCAGAATACCCGCCACGGCGGGACGGAGAACGCGTGATGCCGGCTCACTCGCCCCAGACAACAGAAACAGCGGCGGAAGGATCATCGCTGAAGCAGGTTTTCCCGTCGGAGTTTTTCCTCAAACCTCTGGCTGAAAAACTGCGCGAACTGGGGATGAGCGTATCGTTCTGGGACCAAGACGGTTCGATACTGACGGCCCCGAGTTTCCAGGGACAGTTCTGCTGCCTGATGTGTGGGCAGAAAGGGATCTGCCTGGAGGCGATGAGCCAGTTGGCCCGGAAGGCAGCCGAGCAGGGACAGAGGGAGATTACGACGTCTCCGAGCGGATGCTGCATCTTTACCGTACCCCTGTATCAGCGTCGCCGATTGATTGGATCGGTAGCGGGGTGCTTCCCGACGCTCCAGACCATTGAAAGTGAAGAATTCCTCCGCACCTGCAGCCGGATGCACCTCGATACCGAAGCCATGGCTTCATTGTGTCGCCAGGAGGCGGTGTACACGGAGCGCCAGGCCGAAAACATGTGCAGCATACTGGAGTGGATTGTTCAATGTGAGCAGGCAAAGAAAGTGGGCAGCGAGGAACTGGCGACCCTTTCAGTCAATCTGGCCAACACATACGAGGAACTCTCGCTGCTTTACAGCATCAGCAGTTCAATGAAGGTTACGCACAGGACGACAGAGTTCTTCGAGAATCTTTGCAACGAACTGCTGGAGGTGATGCGCATTCAGTCGGCGGCGGTCGTGTTGCATCCCCGCGAAAACAGCAACTCAGACGACCAGGTCATCGCTGCCGGCAAACTACCACTTACGGCAGAGCAGCTAATCGGACTCTCCCGGCGGTACATTGCTCCGCAGGCCGCAAAACAACCCCGGCGTCCCGATGTAATCGGGAGGGATTCGACCGACAGAGACGAAGGCAGGAAAACGTGTTCCATGATAGTCGATAACCGGTTCTTCGAACACGCCGAGCACCTCGATCCGGAAATTGAGCAGATTCGCACTCTCGCGGCAGCGCCGTTTATGATCGCGGGTGAGTACCAGGGTGCTGTATTCGTCCTCAACAAGATCGACGGCGAATTCGACAGCGCTGATCTGAAACTCATCTCATCCGTCAGCGGTCAGGCCACGATGTTTCTTGAAAACCACAATCTTTACGAAGACGTTCAGGACCTGTTGATGGGCGTACTGCACGCCCTGACGGCCAGTATCGACGCCAAGGATCCATACACCTGCGGTCATTCGCATCGTGTCGCGCTTATTTCCCGGAAACTGGCGCAGTTGAGCGGATTCGACGAACACCGCATCGAACGGATATATCTGGCCGGACTGCTGCACGACATCGGAAAGATCGGCGTACCCGAAGCCGTACTGCGAAAACCAGGCAGGTTGACCGATTCGGAATTCGACTCCGTGAAACGTCATCCAGGGATAGGCGCGACGATATTGGGAGGCATCCGGCAGATGGAGGACATCATTCCCATCATCCTCAACCACCACAAGCGCCTCGACGGCGGCGGATACCCTGCCAGCCATGGCGGGTCGACCGGCGAAATTCCCATCGAGGCGCTGATCGTGGGACTCGCCGACAGCTTCGATGCGATGACCTCCAGCCGAACGTACCGCAGCGCCATGCCGCTGGACGTTGTCATTACCGAAATACGCCGATGCAGCGGGACGCAATTTGATCCCCGGCTGGTGGAGTCGCTGTTGTCGCTGAACCTGGAGGATTTTCTGGCAGAACTCCGCTCGACCGAAATGAGCGACTCGTCCCGGCGCGCCGGGATTGGGAATTCGCCTGTCTTGCCGCTCCTATCGGCGGCGGAATCCCGGCGCGCCGGGAACGCAAATGTGTGCGGGAAGCAGTAGTAATTTGCGGGTGAGGAAAAGACGATGAAAATTACTGAGGAAAGTTACGGTCAGACCGCCATTCTCATTTGCAGCGGTGAACTTACGGAGGATTCACTGGACGCCTTCAGAATAGCCGTTGAGCAGATTGAGCATCGTTTTGACAAAAAGGATAATCGTCCAGGACGGGCCGTCGCGGGCGATCTGGTGCTGAACCTCGAAGCGGTGCCTTTTGTGGATTCGGCCGGACTGGAGTACCTGCTCGATTTGCAGGAAAGATTCGCCGAAAAACTCGGACGGGTAAAACTTGCCAACCTCAATGAGAATATCGCCAGGACTCTTGAGATTACCCGTCTGGATAACGCCTTCGAGCGATTCGAAAACGTCGCCGAAGCAGTCAAGGCAATATAGAAATATAGCAATCAGCGGTCAGCGATCAGCAGTCAGTAAAAAACTGAACGCTGAATGCTGAACGCTGAATACGGTAATAACGATGATTACTATTGGAAGCGACCAGAAACTTCAATTAGGCCGGCTGCTCATCAAGAGCGGCGCCGTTACCGAAGAACAGCTGACCAAAGCGCTGGGGCTCCAGAAGTCCAGTGGCGGGAGCCTCCTGCTGGGCGAGATACTTCTGGAACAGAAAATCTGCTCGGAAGAGCAGATAATGGAGGCATTGGCGCTTGGGTACGGCGTGCCCTTCGCCCGCATCTCCGGCAGGACCGCCGACCCGAAGGTCTTCGATGTCCTGGACAGAGATTTCGTGGAAAAGCATTGCGTCCTGCCCCTTTTCAGGGTCCGCAGGGTGCTGACAGTGGCGGTAGCCGAACCGGCCAATGTCTTCCTGATAGAAGAGATCGCCCGCAAGACCGAATACCGAGTACAGATCGTCTGTGCCACCGCCAGGGACATCCGCAACATCCTCAAGACGCACCTGTCAACTGAGAATGTCTTTGTCATCGACGACATCGTGGACGAAGCCGGCGCCCTGGACCTTACACTGGTGGAAGAACAAACCAACGATATAGCCGATCTGGAAGCGGCAGCCGGAGACTCGCCCATAATCCGGATGGTCAACTATCTGATCTATAACGCCGTCCGCGAGAACGCCTCCGATATTCACATCGAACCGGACGACAAGTCTCTCCGTGTCCGTTTCCGAGTTGACGGCAGGCTCTATGAAAAAATGCACCTGCCCTACAAACTCCTACCGGCCATTTCCAGCCGAATAAAAATAATGGCCGGTCTGGACATCTCCGAGCGACGTCTGCCGCAGGATGGGGGAATCCACGTGGTGATGGAAAACAACCCCATCGACCTGCGCGTTTCGACACTGAACGGAAAGGCCGGCGAAAAGGTGGTCATCCGCGTCATCGGTAGTCGAACCACGCTGGTGAACCTCGAAAAACTTGGCTTCGGATATGAAACTCTCAAACAGTGGCGCAAGGTTATTTCCGTCCCAAACGGTATCGTCCTGGTAACAGGTCCGACCGGAAGCGGAAAATCCACCACGCTCTACAGCGTGCTGAAGGAACTCAACAACGAGGAATCGAACATCTGCACAATCGAAGACCCCATCGAGTTCAATCTGCCGTTGGTCAACCAGTTCCAGGTCAACGAGAAGATCGGATTTACTTTCTCGACTGCGCTGCGTTCTCTGCTCAGGCAGGACCCTGACATCATCATGGTCGGCGAGATTCGCGATTCGGAAACGGCGCAGATTGCGGTTCAGGCCGCCCTTACCGGGCACCTGGTCCTTGCATCTCTTCACACCAACGAC
>CAYUYD010000012.1:12714-18009 GCA_964449105.1 uncultured Planctomycetaceae bacterium
ATTACCCGTCTGCTTAATATCGGCGTCGAACCGTACCTCGTAGCCGCTTCAGTAAGCGGTGTACTGGCGCAGCGCCTTGTTCGCAAAATATGCAACAACTGCAAGGAACCTTTCGACCCGCCCGCCAACATCCGCCTGGCCGTCGAGCACCTCGCCGGAAAGATCGAAACGTTCTATCACGGAACAGGCTGCAAAAAGTGCCGAAACAGCGGGTACTCCGGGCGGGTCGGAATCTATGAACTACTGGCGCCAAACGACGCCTTGCGGGAAAAAATCACCGCTGCGCCCAGTATAAATGAACTTCGCCGACTGGCCATGGAAGCAGGAATGACCAGCCTGCGCGCCGACGGTATGGATAAGGTCAAGGCCGGCATCACCACCGTCGAGGAAATTTTCCGTGTTACCGACACCGGATGAGAAAACTTCTAAAGGATGACAGTAACATGCTCAAAACAATAGACGACATCTTCAAACTGGTAACCCAGAAAGGCGCCAGCGACATCCTCTTTACCTCGTGTGTAGCCCCGACCATCTGGGTGGCAGGAGAGATGATAATTACCGAATCCGAACCGATGGATCCCAAACAGATCGAAGAGATATTCCTGCCGCTTCTCACAGCCAAACAGACCGATATGCTCCAGACCATCGGCGACGTGGACTTCGCCGTAGGAAAGTATGACGTAGGACGTTTTCGCATTAATATTCACCGCCAGCGAGGCACGCTCAGCGTAACTATGCGGTTTATACCGCACGAGATCCCCGATTTTGAGCGCCTGCGCCTACCGGAACGCATCATCGACCTGGCAAGACTCCCGTGGGGGATGGTGCTGGTAACCGGCGGGTCCGGAGCCGGTAAAAGCACCACGCTGGCCGCCATAATCGAATTCATCAATTGCAACTACGCGTATCACATAATCACGCTGGAAGACCCAATCGAGTACACCTTCCGTCACAAGCACAGCCTCATCGAGCAGCGTGAGGTCGGCGTGGACACTTTGAGTTTCGCCTCGGCGCTTCGGCATGTGGTCCACCAGAAACCGGACGTTGTACTAATCAGCGAGATGCGCGACCTGGAGACAATTTCTGCGGCGCTGACAGCCGCCGAAACAGGTCACCTGGTGCTGGCTACTCTGCACACAACCTCGGCAGTGCAGACAATCAACTGCATTATTGACGTTTTTCCGGCAGAACAGCAGAGGCAGGCGCGTTTGCAACTGTCCACCACGCTTCAGGGCGTTGTCTGCCAGTCGCTGCTTCGCGATCAACTCGACGGCGGCATGATCCCTGCCGTTGAGATAATGATGCCTACGCCCGCCATCCGCCGGGTCATACGCGACAACGAAACACACCTGCTCGCCGGGATGATAGAGACCGGTCAGTCCATGGGGATGCAGACAATGGATATGGCGATTTCACGACTCGTCGCCGACCGCCATGTAACAATCGAAGACGCTTTGGCAAATGCACAAGACCCGGAAAAGATGAAGCGGATGCTGGCGGCGTAATACGGACCACGAATTGCACGAATTACTACGAATGACACGAATAAAAACAAGTAATTCGTGTAATTTGTTTCCATTCGTGTAATTCGTGAAATACGGAGCACAAAAAGCATGGCGAGATTCGTATATCAGATTCGGGACAACAGAGGATTAATGGGCAGCGGGGCCCTGAACGCCTCCGACCTGACAGAAGCATCGCGCCTGCTGCGAAGCGAAGGAAACGTCATCATCGACCTGCGCGAGCAGTCGGTTTCGGCTGAATCGGCGGGAAACGTCCGGACCAGAACAACACGCGCCAAGCATGAAGAAATCATCTTCTTCGCCAACCAGTTGGCCGTGATGGTCGATACCGGCGTCCCGCTTCCTGACGCCCTGGACTGCATCGCCGAACAGATTGACACAGACGGTTTTCGCAGCGTGGTAGCCGACCTTGCCGAGCAGGTCAAGAGCGGAGTGGACTTTTCGTCCGCCCTGGGCCGATACCCGAAGATTTTCAACCGGCTCTTCGTGGCGATGACAAAGGCTTCGGAGGCTTCGGGGATGATGGGTAAAATGCTCCAGCGCATCGCCCAGTATCTCCGGCGACAGCAGGAAATACGCAGGCAGGTCAAGGGAGCGGCTGCCTATCCGCTGGCGATGCTGTGCTTCTGCGTATTGGTGGTCGTCGCCATGCTGATATTCATCCTTCCTCGGTTTGAAAAAATCTACGCCGGAAAATCCGCCGTCCTGCCCGCCCCGACTAGATTCCTGCTGGCGATGTCCGGCGGACTGATCAACCACTGGATATTCATCGTAATCGGAATAGCAGCCGTTGTAACAGCCTGCTACCTGTACTTCCGCAGGCCTGAGGGGAAAGTTGTACTCGACCGCATCCGAATCAACTTGCCCGTCCTCGGCAGCATGTTTCGCCGAAGCGCTATGGCCAGGGCGCTGCGAACTCTTTCCACGATGATCGACGCCGGTGTGAGCATGCTCGATGCACTGACGATAACGGCGGACGTCTCCGGAAACATCATCTTCAGCCGAATCTGGATCGCCCTGGGCGAGAGAATAAAGGAAGGGGCGAGCCTTTCGGATGAAATGCTCAAACAACCCCTTATCCCTCGCAGCGTTACTCAAATGGTCGCCGCCGGCGAGAAGACCGGAAGGCTGGGGTCGGTATTGGACCGCCTGGCCGGATTCTGCGAACATGACCTGGAAACCTCCATCAAGACGGTTACCAGTTTCATCGAACCGGTGATGATCATCGTGATGGGAGGAATTGTCGGCGGCGTCGCACTTGCCCTGTTGCTGCCCATCTTTTCCCTCTCAAAAGTGGTGGCAGGCGGGTAAAAACACCCTCGACGGATACGTCAATTGTTGTCCGCTTCGTGCTTCGGCGGGGGCGAATCCTTCGGCCTCACGATGTTCATCTCGCACTCGGAGGCGATGTCGAGAAGTTCCCGACGATGGAGTTGCTCCAGCTGCTTTCCTCTGCCTTTGAGTTTCTCATTGAACTTTATGCACTTTTCCTGCATCGCCTCGTGCGTATCGGCGCTTCCGCCGATGATATGAAAATTCTCGCCGCGTGTCGCGCGGATATGGCCGTCGTCGTTATCCAGACCGACGCCCAGAAGCATCGCCTTCTTTTCGGGCTTGGGGATTCGCAATGTCATCTCGCAGACAGTCCTCTCATTACAGCCAGTCCAGCCTTCGCAGCCGAAACTGCTTCGGCGGAGTAGGCTCGTCATGGTCACCGCGGCAACTTACCGGAACCAATTATATCCATAGCCCATCCGAAATGGCAATACCCGCAAGCAGGGAAATAATTCCGAACCAACCCTGCCGGTTCGTGCCAGTGCGGAACCATTGGGAACGAATGGGAACGAAACGGAAAGATTCGGAAAGATTCGGAAAGATTCGGAAAGTTTAGGAAAGTTTGGGAAAGTTTAGGAAAGTTTGGGAAAGTTTAGGAAAGTTTAGGAAAGAAGGCGAAGAACGTAACTCCTTGACAGGCAAGCAGTTGTGGATTTTCGCCCTCTGAATCCGTGTAATCCGTGGACTTCGCCTTTGCCTATCTTGCCTAAACGGCCTAGAGTACCATTGCGGATTGTGGATTGTGGATTGTGGATTGTGGATTTTCTTTTCCAAGTCCCTAAACCCTAGTCCCAAGTCCCTGTTTTTTCAGTCTTCTATTGTCAAATATCTACCGAGCGTCCTATCGACGCTATTGCTTTTATGGTGCAAACGCGGCACCGTAAAAGGTGTGGAATTGGGCAACCCACGGCCTGGCCGGAAGTTAAAATTTTTCAAAAAATCCAGCCGCGACAATGCCGTCATTTTCCCCCGACCCACCTGTCAATTTGTTCCGAAGGACTCTCGCAGAGTCCGTTGGACTGCGAGCATGTCAAACTGTGCGCTACCACCGAATTAAGGTATCTGTGGGGTTGTTGAAAAAGCGGGTAGGGCGGGCGCCGTAATGGTTGCTTTGACTTTTCTTTTGCTGAGGGGGATAATATGTTGCGTGGTTTCTATGTAAGCGGCGAGGATGAAAGGTCGGCCAAGTGGATGTTCAGAAGCAGATTGATTATTGGCGAACGAGCGGCGAAGAAGACATCGTGGCGGCAAGTTCCCTTCTGGAAAAGGGGCACCTTCGTCACGCTCTTTTTTTTGTGCATCTTGCCATTGAAAAGGCTCTCAAGGCCCACGTAACCCGTCAGACATCTGCCGTACCGCCGCGCATTCACAGCCTTGTGCGTTTGGCCGAGATGTCCGACCTGTCGCTCACATCCGAGCAGGAGGCCTTTCTGCGTCGTTTTGGCATGTATCAGTTGGAAGGGCGATATCCGGATTCCGAACAGGTTCCGCTGGACCGGAACGTTGCGGCGCGGGAACTGGCGCAGGCACAGGAGATGATGACGTGGCTGATCGAGAAATTATAGACATCATTCGGCGCTACCTTGCGGCACTGCCGCCGCTGGGCATCCATGCGCGGCAGGCGGTGCTGTTCGGCTCACACGCGCGAGAGGATTCAGACGAATGGAGCGATATAGATCTGGTCGTAATCGCGCCGGAGTTTGACGGCCCGCGAACTCTTGAACAGGTCCGGCAACTGTGGATGGCGACCGCATCGTCGGACAACCGCATCGAGCCGATTCCCTGCGGCCTGAACGAGTGGAAAACCGAGCAAGGCCGGCCCATTCTCGACATCGCCCGCCAGGAAGGCGTTGTCGTAACGGCGGCATGAGGCATTCTCGTGGTCGCCCCAAAGGGGCAGGCAAATACCGCGACCACGCCACCGGCCCCGCTTCGCGGGGTACACAAACAACAAAAACAACTGCAAAGTGTAAAAGAAAAAAGAGCAAAGGGTAATTCTAAAATCCAGGGGCGCCCACCACACGAAACCCATGGAGCATGGGAGGATCGGTGTCGGGGTAGTGGCCAATGCGAAGGGCACATCGGCAGGCCCATCCACTGAAGTTGAAGGAACCGCCCCGCAACACACGAAGGTCCCCGGAAGCAGGTCCTGTGGGGTCTATTCGAGCCGCATCAGCATACGAGTCCGCATACCAGTCCGCGCACCATTCAAACACGTTTCCGTGCATGTCATAGAGGCCCCAGTCGTTGGGCCTCTTTTGCCCCACCCCATGGGGATACTTTTCGCCGGCATCCCATGCGTTCTTCAGGCACCATGCGTATTCGCCCAGCTCATCGCCGTCGTCACCGTATCCGAAACGCGTCTTGCTACCCGCTCGGCAGGCTGTGCAACCGGGTACATGGTTTACGTTTTGAACCGGGCACATGGTTTACACTT